>RDXA01000103.1 GCA_004292705.1 Sphingomonadales bacterium
GACCGCGATGCTCGCCATCAGGAGGTTGATCGCGATGACGATGGCGAACCCGCCGACGAAGATCGCGGCCATGTGGCGGCCGGTGAAGGCTTTGGAGCGGCTCGTCATCAATCGTCCTCCGGCATGGAAAAGGTGGTCGCCTGCGCATCGCTTTCGCGCTGTTCGTCGCGGCTGGTGAGGCGGAAGGTGAAGGGGATGCCGTCATCGTCCGCGTTCACACTCGGCGGCAGCATCACATAGGCGCGCAGCACCTTCGTGGCGTTGGCATCGACGGTCACGGTTTGCTTCGGCGCGGCGTTTTCGAGGCTCACTGCCTCGGTCCACATCACCGCGCCCGCAGGCAGGCCCTCGAGCGCGAGCTCCATCTCGCGCGGGCGGGCCTCCATGTTCCTGAGGCGCAAGGTGTAGGCGTTGCGCACCGAGCCGTCCTTGAGCAGCATGAAGGGCGGGTTGCGATCGGGCTCGACGGTAAGGTCGGTGTGGGTGCGGGTGCCGAGCGCGAACAGCAGGCCTGCGCCGATCGCGCTCCATACGCCGAGGTAGATGAAGGTGCGCGGTCGCAGCAGGGCTTTCCACGCCGGCTGCGCAGGCGCGCCCGCCGCCTCGGCCTTGCACTGGTCGAGCGTGGCGTAGTCGATCAGCCCGCGCGGCCGGCCGGTCTCCTTCATGACCCCGTCGCAGGCGTCGATGCACAGCCCGCAGGTGATGCAGCCGATCTGCTGGCCCTCGCGGATGTCGATCCCCGTGGGACACACCGCGACGCACAGCTGGCAATCGATGCAGTCTCCATAGGCCCCAGGGTTCTTCGCCGCCTTCTTGAGGCTCCCGCGCTGCTCGCCGCGCCAGTCCTTGTAGGTGACGATCAGCGATTTCTCGTCGAGCATCGCGGTCTGGATGCGCGGCCAGGGGCACATGTAGATGCACACCTGTTCGCGCATGAACCCGCCGAGCCAGAAGGTCGTGCCGGTGAGGATCGCCACGGTCGCATAGGCGACGGGCGCGGCGTTGCCGGTCCAGAAGTCGCGCGTGAGGGTGGGCGCGTCGGCAAAATACATGATCCACGCGCCGCCAGTCCAGAAGGCGATGGTGAGATAGACCGTCCATTTGGCCGAGCGGCGGGCGATCTTCGATGCGGTCCACGGGGCCTTGTCGAGCCGGATGCGGGCATTGCGATCCCCGTCGAAGAAGCGGTCGACATGCTGGAAGACATCGGTCCACACCGTCTGCGGGCAGGCATAGCCGCACCACGCGCGGCCCACGGCGCTGGTCACTAGAAACAGGCCGATCCCGGCCATGATCAGCATCCCGGCGACGAAATAGAATTCGTGCGGCCAGATTTCGATATCGAACATGTAGAAGCGGCGGTTGGCGAGATCGATCAGTACCGCCTGATCGGGGGCATAGGGCCCGCGGTCCCAGCGGATCCACGGGGTGGCGTAATATATCGTCAGCGTGACAAGCATCACCAGCCACTTGAACCGGCGGAAGGGCCCGTCGATCCGCTTGTTGTGGATCGTCTTGCCCTTTTCATAGAGCGCCGATCCCATGAAGCCGACCTCTGGTTCAGGTGCAGCTTCGGGAGCAGTCGGTGTGGACCCGAGCGCACCCGCCCAATCGCGCGGCTGCGCGGGAGGAGGGGCGGGGCGATCGAGATCCCTGGGATCAGCCATCGGTTTCGGCCTTTTCGGCAGTCCGGGCAACATCGCCCGCAGGTTCGGTGTCAGGCTGGGCAGGCGCGGCCTTCTGACCGCCACCGCGCGAGTGGACGTATGCCGCCAGCATCTTGATCGTCACTGGATCGAGCCGGTCTTTCCATGCGGGCATCACACCGTGGCGCGGGGCGAGGATCTGCTTGGTCACCGCTGCCTCGCTGCCACCGTAGAGCCAGATTGCGTCATTGAGCGCAGGCGCGCCCATCGCGGGCATCCCTTCGCCGCCCGCGCCGTGGCAGGCGGCGCAATTATCGGCGAAGGTTTGCGCACCGGCCGGATTGGCCTTGGCCTTGCCGCTGAGCGAGAGCAC
>RDXA01000104.1 GCA_004292705.1 Sphingomonadales bacterium
CGCGCCGTGCGGGCCAGCGACACCACGCCTTCGCTCGGCATCGGCTGGGCGCGCAGGAAGCCTTGCCAGTAATCGCAGCCTTCCGCGGTTATGGCGGCGCGCTGGATCTCGTCCTCGATCCCCTCGGCATAAACCGCAAGGCCGAGCGCCTTGGCCAGCGCCACGATCGCCCGCAGCACGGCGAGCGCGGTGGCATCGCCCGGCACGCCTTCGACCATGGCCTTGTCGAGCTTCAGCGCATCCAGCGGCAACTCGCGCAGGTAGCGGAAATTGCAGAACCCCGCGCCGAAATCATCCAGAGCAGTGCGGAAACCGAGCCCCCGCAGCGCCTTCAGGGCGCTCGCCGCCTGGGCAAGATTGCGCAAGAGCAAATCCTCGGTGATTTCCAGCATCAGCCGCTGGGGCGCGATTTCCGACTGGCCGATCAGTGCCGCAAAATCGGCCGCAAAGCGCGGGTCGCCGAGTTCCTCGGGGGTGATGTTGAGCGAAAGGGTCAGCCCTTCGGGCCAGGTTGCTGCGTCCTCAAGCGCGCGGGCAACCACATGGCGCGAGAGCGGCGCCACCAGCGCGGCACGCTCCGCCACGGCAAACAGATCGCGAGCGCCGATCGCACCCAATGTCGGATGCCGCCAGCGCGCCAGCGCCTCCGCGCCGACCACCGCGCCGGTGGCGCAGGCGAATTGCGGCTGGAACAGCACCTCGATCTCGCGGCGGTCGAGCGCGCGCAGCAAATCGGCCTCAAGCACGCCTGGACGTACCCCGGGCAAGTGCCCGCGCGTCGCCCCGCCGCGCAAGGATGTCCGGCCCTGTTCCATCATGCTCCCTTGTACCCCGCCCTTCCTTAGCCCGCGATCACGCGCCTGCCTCGCATGAATTGCAATCCGCCCGAATCTGGCACATCAGGGCAACCGCTTCGTCGGCGCTGGGGATAACTATCCCGCCGTGCCGTGCTGCGGGAAGGGGAAGAATGGCGAGCAATGGCATGACATACAAGCGGCTGGCGCTGCTCGCCTCGGACACCGAGCGGGCACAGGAAGCGCGCGCGGCGTTGCTCGGCCAGGGTGACTGGGTGTCGCTTGGCGAAGCCGATGCCGCGGTGGTGCTCGGCGGCGACGGGTTCATGCTGCAGGTGCTCCATGCGATGCTCGATGCCGGACGGGTGATTCCGGCCTACGGAATGAACCTCGGCACAGTCGGCTTCCTCATGAACCGTTACGACAAACGCGCGATGATCGCCGCCCGGGTGAACAAGGCGCGCCACTGGACGATCTCCCCGCTCAGGGTCGAAGCGGTGACACATGACGGCGAAACTCATGTGATGAGCGCCATCAACGAGATTTCGCTGCTGCGCGAAACCCGCCAGACCGCCAAGATCGAGGTGACGGTGGGCGACCGCGTGCGGATCCGCGAGCTGGTGTGCGACGGGGTGCTGGTGGCCACACCGGCAGGCTCGACGGCTTACAACCTCTCGGCCCAGGGCCCGATCCTGCCGCTGGACAGCAAGATGCTCGCGCTGACGCCGATCAGCCCGTTCCGGCCGCGGCGCTGGCGCGGCGCGATCTTGCCTGACCGGATGCCGATCATCCTCAGGGTGCTCGATCCGATCAAGCGCCCGGTGGCCGCTGTCGCCGACCAGAAGGAACTGCGCGACATCGCCGAAGTGCGGCTCCAGATCGCCCACGACAATGACCTCACCCTGCTGTTCGACCCTGGCCAAAGCCTCGAGGAACGCATCGTCGCCGAGCAGTTCGTGACAGCGTAAACCGACAGGATGCCTATCGACGATACCGATTGGCCAGTGCTGCTTGATCACAGCACCGCACGGCCATGTCGGGACGGCGATCGGCACGGAGATGCGGTGTCGAAACCCCCTTGCAATCACCCGCCCTGCCCCATATAGGCGCGCTTCCGCTCTTCCTTAGACCGCTTGGAAGAGTTGCTCCCCGATAGCTCAGCGGTAGAGTAGGTGACTGTTAATCACTTGGCCGTAGGTTCGAATCCTACTCGGGGAGCCAATTT
>RDXA01000105.1 GCA_004292705.1 Sphingomonadales bacterium
GATAGCTCATAGCGACGCTGGCTCATCTTCAACTCCTTTCAAGGAGCTTGAATCAAAACTCGCGCCACAGGGATAGCGATTTATGAGTGCATGACCTAGGGCCGCCGGAACGCAAACACGCCCGACATCGTCGCGATCTGTTCCTCGCCCCGCCAGATGCCGCCCGAGGTATAGGCGGTGCGCCCGCCCAGCCGGTCGATCCTTACCCGCGCCTCCAGCCAGTCGCCCAGATTCGCACCGGCGAGATAATTGACCGTCAGCGTCACCGTGGAGGGGGCCAGCCGCGGGCGCTCGGCATCATAGACCGCGTGGGACAGCGCCACATCGGCGAAGGTCGAGATCACCCCGCCATGCGCCGCCTGCCTGTAATTGATGTGGTGCGGCACGATCCTGAGGCCAACCACGCGCACGCCATCGACCGAAGGGCCGAGGAAGTACGGCCCGCCATGATCGAGAAAGCCCGGGGTGAAACCGGCCGGTTCGAAGCCTGAGGGAACATCCATCCCGCCAGCCTAGCGCGCCCGCGGCCAAGCGCCGCTATGAATTGTGCCAATGACAGCGCACGCGTGCGCGGGCTATCCCCGCGGCCATGGCAGACACGGCAGAACTCGCGGCAACCTCCTTCTGTGACATCGTGGCCGAGCACGCCCGCCAGCAGGGCGACGTGATCGCCTTCACCTATGGCGAGGAGGAGCTGAGCTTCGCAGCGCTCGATGAAGGCGCGAACCGGGCGGCGAACGGATTGATCGCGCTGGGGGTGAAGCCGGGCGACCGCGTGGCCTTCCTCGGCAAGAACCACCCGCTCTATTTCGAGGCCTTCGTCGGCGCCGCCCGCATCGGCGCGGTGATGACCCCGGTCAACTGGCGGCTCGCCCCGCCCGAGGTCGCCTATATCCTCGACAATTGCGGGGCCGAGGTGGTGTTCGTCGGCGAAGGCTTTGCCGCGATGATCGAAAGCGTGCGCGGCGATGTGCCGCATGTGAAGCACATCATCGGCATCGACGCGCCCGAGCATGACGGCCCCGATTACCGCACATGGCGCGGCAGCTTCCCCGCGACGCCGCCCGCCCATGTGGTGAAGACCGGGGACGACGCGCTCCAGCTCTACACCTCGGGCACCACCGGCAAGCCCAAGGGCGCGGTGATGACCCATGGCTCGATCCTCTCCAGCCGCGATGCCCTGGCTGCGGACGAGGAGATGCGCGCCTGGCAGGAGCCGATCCCGGGCGATGTCACCCTGCTTGCCATGCCGTGCTTCCACATCAGCGGCACCGGCACCGGCATCGGCACGATGGTGGCAGGGACCAATTCCATCGTCCTGCCCGAATATGATCCGGCCAAGGCGCTCGATCTGATCGCAAACTTCAACATCTCGAAGATCTTTCTGGTGCCGGCCGCGATCCAGATCCTGCTCAATCACCCGCGCGTCGGCGAGGTCGATTTCAGCCGCCTCAAATACGTCACCTATGGCGCCTCCCCCATCCCGCTCGAACTGATGCGCGAGGCGATGCGGGTGATGGGCTGCGGCTTTGTGCAGATGTACGGGATGACAGAGACCAGCGGCACGATCGTCGCATTGGATCCCGAAGATCACGTGCCGGAAGGCTCGCCGCGGATGCGCAGCGTCGGCAAGCCGCTCGCCGGCGTCGAGATCAAGATCATCGACGAGGCGGGCCACGAAGTCCCCACCGGCACCGTCGGCGAGATCGCGACGCGATCGAGCAAGAACATGCGCGGTTACTGGAACAACCCCGATGCCACCGCCGCCACCATCGACCCGCAAGGCTGGCTGCGCACCGGGGACGCGGGCTATCTGGATGAGGACGGCTATCTCTACATCCACGACCGGGTGAAGGACATGATCATCTCAGGGGGAGAGAACGTCTATCCCGCCGAGGTCGAGAACGCGCTCTATTCGCACCCCAAGGTCGCCGATGTGGCGGTGATCGGCGTGCCCGATGCCAAGTGGGGCGAGGCGGTGAAGGCCTGCGTGGTGGTGAAACCGGGCGAGG
>RDXA01000407.1 GCA_004292705.1 Sphingomonadales bacterium
GCGGCGAGCATGGCAAGAAACGCCTCCGTCGCGGCGGACATTACCCGCGCGCCACCGCCTCGGCGGCGATCATGCGGGCCTCGGCGTCCAAGCCCACGCGGGTCAAGGCGGCAGTGATGTGATAGAGGTGCAGCGGCGTCATCTGCGACCAACTGGTCCCCTGCATCCCCAGCCCGGCCAACAATACGACCAACGCCGGGTTGCCCACCTCGGCCGCGCGCGCGATGGCGCGGCTCCAGCGCGTCTGGCGCGCAAGGTCGAAATCGAGATCGCCCGCCAGCGCCTCGGCATCGCCGCCGTCCAGCCGACCGAGGCCCGCCAGACCTGCCACCAGAAAGGCAGACTTGCGCTGCGCCTGGCTCCTGTCCCCGCTGACGAAACTGTCGACCGCGCTCTGCCCGACGGGGTTGCCGCGCGGTGCCGCAAGCGCGAGCAGCGCCCAGCCGAATGATCCTTCCTCGATCACACCAGCCCAGCGCGCCGCGTTGCGATCAAGCCCTGCGGCAAGCATGGCCGCAATCAGTTCGCCCGCCGCATCCGCGTGGGCTTCATCCGCCGGAATCCGCGCTGCGGCGTAGGCGGTCAGCACCCGAGCCCCATAGCCGTCGCCCCCGCCAAGGGCCTCGCCCGCGGCCCACAACCGCTCCATCGCAGCGATCCGTGTGGCGGGTTCACTGGCGAGATAGGCTTCGCGCAACGCGGCAGCGTGGGCCTGTGGATCGCCCTCGGCCGCTGAGTCGGCAAAAACCTCGGAATAGAGATCGACCATGGCGTCGGCCGAAAGGATTCCCTCGCGCGCGGCACGCCCGGCGAAAGGCGCACGCTGGCGCGCCGGGAGCATAGGCAGCAGCGCACCCGCGCGCGCATAATAAGCACCGCCACGGTCTTTAAGGGCATTTTTGAGCAAGCTTTCTGGCAGCGCTTCACCAAGCGCATTGGCGAGACCGAAGCGCCAGGGGTTAAGTTCCTCCACGCCTTGCCATTCGATCTGCACGGCACGCTGGCCACGTCCTGCCGCGCCGGCAAAGCGCCGCGCCAGCAGCACGTCGATGCGCGGTGCAACTCCGCGAAACAGCGCCCGGTCGAGCTGGGAGGCGGCAAGCGCGGTCTCGCCCGCATAGGCATTGCAAATCGCCTGCCACATCTGCCACTCGCCGTCCTGCCGCTGCGAGCCCTGAAGGCGCACCGCAGGGCAGGCTCCGGTGATGTCACCGCTCGCAAGGTAGGCATTCAGAGCTTCCTGGGTCAGCGCTGGCGACCAGTTGGCCGTGTCGATATCCTGCACCACGGCCCGGGCGAGCGCATATTCACCGATCCGGTTAAGCACACCGACGCGCAGCGCCGCGAACTCGATCGGGTCCATGCCGAGAGGCGCGGCAAGGCGACTGGCCAGCGCGCGGCGCAAGAGGATATGGCCCCAGCGCGAGACCATCGGCCCTTTCGTTCCATTCAGCACCGCGCGCACCAGCTTGTCCGACTGGGCCGAGAGCATCACCGGCGGCAAGCCACCCTCGTCGACTGCCAGCACACCGACCCGGGTCAGCGCCCGCTGTGCGCCCGGGGGAATGTCGGATTTGGGCTTCAACCCGAGCAATTGATCGAGTTCCTCTGTCGACATGTTCTCCAGCTGGGCGAGGCTCGGCAGTCGGGCGAGATCGTCACGGGTTATGCTCGGGAGCGGCGGCAGGGTGGATGGATCGACCGGCACGCTTGGGAGTGGGGCAAGGCCGGACTGGGTGACCGGGGGCTGAGCCGTGCCGGGTACCGGAGCCGGTGCGGGCGCCTGACGGGGGCTCGCACTCGGCCGGGGGGTGGGGGCTGGGGCGGGATCGTCAAAGCCCGGGGGAAGCAGCGATTCGGGCTTGCCCTGCGCGCCAGCCATTCCTGCAAGCCCGACGCCGCCGAGCGCGCCTGCCACTCCCAGCGCCAGAACGCTGGCAGCAAAACCGAAGCCTTTTGCGGTCACTGCTCCTGCTCCGGCAGCGGGATGTCCTCGGCAATCGGACGCAGCGGCTCCTCGCCCCCATCAAGCCATGCGAGCGCCAGCAACGCCCCTGCGACGAGAGCGGCGGCGGGCAACCATCCCTTACCTGCCACACGCTGCGGCGGTGACTCCGCCTGAGGGCGGTCATCGGAGAGAGGACGGGGGCGCTGGTTTGCCATATTGCGCGTGCCCTAGCCCATCTATAGGCCTTGCGGCAATGTCCGCCGCGCGCTCCTCCACTCCGCCAGCAGAGCTTGCCGCGCTCGCCGCGCGCGTCACCCGCCCCGTGGTGCTGGTGGGACTGATGGGCGTAGGCAAGACCACCGTCGGCCGGAAGTTGGCGGCCATGCTGGGTCGCGATTTCGTCGATGCCGACGAAGCCATCGTGGAAGCCGCACAGCGTTCGATCCCAGAAATCTTCGAGACCTATGGTGAGGCCTATTTTCGGGACGGCGAGCGGCGCGTGATCGCCCGTCTGATCGAAGAAGGCCACGGGGTCATCGCCACTGGTGGCGGTGCCTTCATCGATCCTGCCACGCGCGCGACCGTGCTCGAAAAGGGGATAGCGGTGTGGATCGATTGCGATATCGATACGCTGGTTGAACGCACGTCGCGGCGCGGGAACCGCCCGTTGCTCAAGCAGGGAAACCCGCGCGAGATACTCACCCGGCTGGCGCATGAGCGGGCACCCTTCTATGCGCAGGCTCACATCCATATCGTCAGCGAGATCGGCCCCCACGCCGACACCGCCCGCGCAATCATTGAGGCAATCGACCGATGGCTGTAATTCCCGTTGCACTCGCCGGGCGTTCCTATGACGTGGTGATTGAGGAAGGGCTGCTCGACCGGATTGCGGTGGCTGGCGCGCCTTTCATGGAGGGCTATGCCGGCGGACGGCGCGTTCCGTTTGTGGCTGATACCAACACCCACAGGCTTTACGCAGCCGGGATCGAGACTGATCTAGGGCATCGCGGCTTCGCCGTGGAATGGTTTGTGGTTGAACCGGGCGAGGACGCCAAGACCTGGGGCGTATTGGAACGCCTGTGTGACTGGCTGCTGGCAATAGGCGTCACCCGCAAGGATCATGTTTTTGCGCTCGGCGGCGGGGTTGTCGGTGATCTGGTTGGCTTCGCCTGCGCAATTACCAAGCGCGGCTGTGGCTTTGTCCAGTTGCCGACGACATTGCTGGCGCAAGTCGATAGTTCGGTCGGTGGCAAGACCGCGATCAACACGGCTGCCGGCAAGAACCTGATCGGTGCCTTCCATCAGCCTTCGCTGGTGCTGATCGATCCCTTGGTGCTCAATTCGCTACCCGATCGCGAAATGCGCGCCGGATTCGCCGAAGTGCTCAAATACGGTCTGCTTGGCGATGCGGGGTTCTTCGCGTGGCTTGAAGCACATGGCGACATAGTGCTGGCGCGAGACCCCGCCGCGCTTGAACACGCGATTGCCACCAGCATCGCGATGAAGGCCCGGATCGTCGCCGAAGACGAGCGCGAGACCGAGGACCGCCGCGCGCTGCTCAATCTCGGGCACACCTTTGGCCATGCACTGGAAGCCGAGACCGGCTTTTCCGACCGCCTGCTCCACGGTGAAGCGGTGGCTTTGGGCATGGTGCTGGCGGCACGCTACTCCGCCCGGCGCGGGGAGATTTCAACTGATGGCGCCGAACGGGCTGCGCGGGCCATTGCGGCAGCGGGTCTGCCAGCCAGCCTTACCGCGCTCGGCCTCACCTGCAACGGCGCGGCCTTGGTAGATCACATGCGCCATGACAAGAAGGCGGAAGGCACCACCCTGCCCTTCCTGCTGCTGCGCCAGCTAGGCGAGGCCTATGTCGCCCGCGATGTCGACCTTGCCGATATAGCAGCGTTTCTTGATGAGGAACTCGAAGCATGACCCGCTTCGTCGACCTGTCGATCCCGATCACCAATGACGTGATTTCCGATCCCGAGGTGATGCGGCCCAAGGTCACCTACATGACCCACGAGACCACGTGGGAACAGATCGCGATGTTCTTCCCCGGCCTTCGCCGCGAAGACCTGCCCGATGGCGAAGGCTGGGCGGTCGAATTCGTCGAACTTTCCACCCACAACGGCACGCATATGGATGCGCCGTGGCATTACCACTCCACCACCGACAGCGGAGCGCGCCATGCCCCGAGCATCGACGAGGCCCCGCTCGATCGCTTCTTCCGCCCCGGCGTGAAGCTCGACTTTTCGCACCTTCCCCACGGCCATGTCGTCAGCGCCGCCGAGGTGCAGGCCGAGCTGGCGCGGATCGGCTATACTCTCGAACCGCTCGATATCGTGCTGGTGCAGTCGGGCGCAGTCTATGGCACGGACAATTTCACCGATCAGGGCGTCGGGCTCGGCGCGGAGGCGACGCTGTGGCTGACCGAGCAGGGCGTCGAGGTGGTCGGCACCGATGCGTGGAGCTGGGACGCGCCCTTCAGCCATACCGCCAGGCGCTGGGCCGAGACCCGAGATCCTTCGATCATCTGGGAAGGCCACAAGGCCGGGCGCATCCGCCCCTATTACCAGATCGAGAAGCTAGCGAACCTCGCCAGCCTTCCCCCGCACGGCTTCATGGTGAGCTGCTTTCCGGTGAAGATCGAGCGCGCCAGCGCAGGCTGGATCCGCGCCGTGGCGATCATCGGGGACTAGGCGTGCAGATCGGCCGCGCGGACCTTGCGGACCGCCAAGTGCAGGACCTGATCGCTTTCCACCAGCGCAGCATGGTCGAAGGCTCGCCTCCCGGACATAGCTTCGCGCTCGATCTGTCGGGATTGCAGGCGTCCGATGTGACCATGTGGGCGGCCTATTGCGGCGATCGGGTGGCAGCGATCGGTGCGATGAAGCGGCTCGACGACAAGCGCGGCGAGGTGAAGTCGATGCGTACCCATCCCGATTTCCTGCGGCAGGGGCTGGCGGCGGCGCTGCTGGATACGATCATCGATCATGCGAGGGCGCAGGGTCTGTCGGTCATCAGTCTCGAAACCGGCAGCGGCCCCTTGTTCGAACCGGCGCTGAGGCTCTACCGCAAGCGGGGCTTCGTCAATGGCGCGGCTTTTGGCGACTATGTTCTGACCGACTTCAACCAGTGCCTGCATCTGGCACTGGACTAGCCCGGTTTCAGGCGAACGGACGGCTCGGCAGTTTGGCGACATTGTCGCCGGGTTCACCTTGCCGTGCAGCCTTCATTGCAGCCTCTTCCTCGAGCATCTTGTCATGCTCGGCGAACAGCCGCTCGATTTCAGTGCGGCGTTCGAGCAGCATGTAGGCGATCCCCGGTGCAAGGCTCTCGCCCTCGCCGATCTGGCCGAGCAGGCCTGCCAGATCGCTCACCGTCGCATCGCGCGCCGTCTTGAAGAAGTTGCCCTTCCGGTCGAAAAACCCGGTTCCGGTATGTGCCATGATCAAATCCTCCCACAGAGATTCAATCCGCAGGCGCGGGGAATACCGCGACTCGGCAATTAGGGATTCTGTCACACACGGATTTGTAGGAAAGGGCAGGCCCGAAAATTGTGCGGGAAATCATCAATCTGGCGCAAATCTACTACATGACGCGCAGGATGATTGCTGCGCAGCGCAGCAATCAATCACCTTGTCGCAAATCTCGCGCAGGCACCTCGCCGGTCAATTCGCAGATTGCGAGCGCCGGACCGAAGTCAGCAGAGGCCTAACGCACCTCTGCCAGCCGCACACTCACGACCTGCCGAACCGACCGCGCACCCCGCGTTTCGCCGGCCACAGCGAGCCGGAACGGACCGTCCTCTTCGGTCAGCGCGGCGCCGTTGCAGCGATCCGCCAGCACCACCTCAGCCTTGCCCAGCAAAGGATCGAGCTCGCCCAGGCTGAGAGCAACCCGGTATCGATCACGCGCTTCGACAACGACCGTCATCATCAGCGCAGACCCGCGCATGTCCCCGCGCGAGGGCGCACCCAGTTTCGCCATCACATCGGCGAGCAGCGGCCCGGTACAGACCTGCGTCTCCCCATGCTGGGTCAGTGTCACCTCATGTGTCGGCAAGCCAGCGATCAGCGCTGGTTCAATCGGCACAGCCATATTCAAGGCGAGGGCTTCAAGCATCTGGCCTACTCTAGTTCGAGGATCACCGCGTCGACCGCCAGGCTCTCGCCCTCGGCGGCGTTGATCTTGGCGATCACGCCTTCCTTTTCGGCGCGCAGGATGTTCTCCATTTTCATCGCCTCGACCGTAGCGAGCGGCTGGCCGGGCTGGACCGTCTCGCCCTCGGCGACGTGAAGCTTCACCAGCATCCCGGGCATCGGGCAGATCAGGAAGCGCGACAGATCGGGCGGGATCTTTTCGAGCATCAGGCTTTCGTGCCGCACCAGTCGCAACGGCAATACGAGCGCAGTATGCGCCGCGCCTCTGGTGGTCACTTTCCACTGGTTGCCGATCCGCTCGACAATCAGGCCCAGCCAGTAATCCGCTCTCTCCCCGACCTTGCCGGTCGCTTCGGCCTGCACCATGCCGGGTAGCCAGTTGCAGGTGCCCTCGACCCTCACGCCATCAACCAGCGCATGGCCATCACCCAAAATGACTTCAAAGCGCTGATCGCCCAGCTTCACCAGCCATTCGTTGGTGACTGGCAGGGGGCCGTCCAGCTGGCCGCTGATACGGCGCGAGCGCGATTGCAACGAGAATTCGTTGCCCGCGCATACGGCGGCGAGAATGCGCATGACGTCGTCCGAGGTCGCCGCGCCATGGAAGCCTTCAGGATATTCCTCAGCGATGAAGCCCGTCGTCAGCTCGCCCGAACGGAAGCGCGGGTGCTGCATGATGGCGCTGAGGAAATCGACATTGTGCCCCAGCCCCTTGATGCGGAAATGATCGAGCGCCTCGATCTGGAGGTCGGCGGCTTCATCGCGGGTCGGGGCCCAGGTGATCAGCTTGGCGATCATCGGGTCGTAGAAGCGCGAAACCTCGCCGCCTTCATAGACCCCGTCGTCGACGCGCACCGAACCAGTGCCGCGCGCTACGCCGCGGCGGGGCTTGCCGGCCACCTGTTCATCCTCGCTCCAGCCAGCAAGCGGCGGGCTGTAATGCACCAGCCGCCCGGTGCTGGGGAGGAAGCCGCGGTAGGGGTCTTCGGCATAGACCCGGTTTTCGATCGCCCAGCCATCGATCCCGATATCGTCCTGCGTCATGGCGAGGGGTTCGCCCGCCGCCACGCGGATCATCTGTTCGACCAGATCGATGCCGGTGATCGCCTCGGTGACGGGGTGTTCAACCTGCAAACGCGTGTTCATCTCGAGGAAGTAGAAGCTCTCCCCCGTCGGGTCGGCGCCGCTGACGATCAGCTCGACCGTGCCCGCAGAATAATACCCCACCGCCCGCGCCAAAGCGACGCATTGCTCGCCCATGGCCTTGCGCATCTTGGGCGTGACGAAAGGCGACGGCGCTTCTTCGACCACCTTCTGGTGGCGGCGCTGGATCGAGCATTCGCGCTCGTTGAGGTAGAGGATATTGCCGTGCTGATCGCCGAGGATCTGAATCTCGATGTGGCGCGGGTTGAGAATGAATTTCTCGATGAAGACGCGGTCATCGCCGAAGGAGTTGAGCCCCTCGCGCTTCACGCTGTCAAAGCCCTCGCGCACGTCGGCCTCGCTGTAAGCAAGGCGCATCCCCTTGCCCCCGCCGCCGGCGCTCGCCTTCATCATCACCGGATAGCCGATCTCGTTCGAAATCCGCACCGCGTGTTCGGTATCCTCGATCTCGCCAACGAAGCCGGGGACGACATTGACGCCCGCTTCCTTCGCCAGCTTCTTGGATTCGATCTTGTCCCCCATCGCCGCGATGGCATTCACCGGCGGGCCGATGAAGGCGATGCCTTCCTTCGCCAGCGCCTCGGCAAAGGAGGTGCGTTCGGACAGGAAGCCGTAGCCCGGATGCACCGCCTCGGCCCCGGTCGCCTTGCAGGCGGCGATGATCTTGTCGGCGATCAGGTAGCTCTCTGCCGCAGGCGAGGGTCCGATATGCACCGCCTCGTCAGCCATCGCGACGAAAGGCGCGCGGGCATCGGCATCGGAATAGACCGCGACGGTCTTGATCCCCATTTTGCGCGCAGTGGTGATGACCCGGCAGGCGATCTCGCCGCGGTTGGCAATCAGGATTTTCGAGAACACGGGCGAAACCTCTCGTGCAGATGCTTTATCTTGTCACCGGGCTATGCCGAGGGATTGCGCGGCAAGCAAGCGAGCGGATTTGCGGCTTAGCCCTCGACTTCGAGCAGCGCCTTCAGCTCCTCGGTGCGCATCCGGGTGAGGCGCGCCTTGCAGGTGGAGACCAGCAGGGGCTCAAGCGTGCCGCCGCGCGCGATATAGCCATCCACCCGGCAATGCGCATCGCGGTACCGCAGCCAGGCGCGCTGAGCCTCGAGCAGGGTGGGGAAATAGCCCGGGCGCTTATCGGCCGAGTCGAGCTCCGCCCATTCGGTATCGCGCTGCTTCATCACCGCGCTGGTGATTTTCCACTGCGCGTTGAGCCGCTCATCAACGACGGCGAAATCGCGGCCCGCGCACCAGTTCATCTCCTGCTGCACCTGCGGATCATCGCAGTTCCATTCGGGCACCGGCGGCGTGTCGGCGGCAGCTTGTGCGAGCAGCGGGAGGATGAGCGAGGCGATCATGCGGCGTTCCTTTCAGCAAAACCGATCAGGCTCTCAGCATAAGCGGGTGCGCCCCGGCGGTCACCCTCCCCGCTGACGAGGGTCTGCACCGCGCGGCCCAGCATGGCGATATTGGCGGGGGAGAGATTGCCCAGCGGCTCAACATAAATGCCGATGGTGAAGAGGATCGCTCCCGTTTGCGGGAGCCGCCGAAGCGTCTGGCGTTCAGAGCGGACGAACAGGGTCTCGCCTGCGTTCTCGGGCGTGACATGGGCGAATGCTTCCTGCGGGGGGCGGTCGGGCAGCCAGCGGCGCTCGCCCGTGGCGGCGATGAACCAGTTGCAGCGGCCATAGATCGGGCCGGGGCGCAGGGTGGCCATGAAGCGGTCGACGCCGCTCGCCAGCTGCTCCTCATAGCCCGCAATCGGCGCGTGAAGCGCGCGCAAGGGCAAGCCGATCTTCTCCGCCGGGTGCCAGTCGGAGGGCCACGCCACCGCTGCGCCGATCAGGCGGTAGACCTCCTCTCCGGGCCGCTGGGTAAGGAGGCACAGATCCTCGTGGACGGCCAGCGCGGCCTCCGGCAGCGCGCCGAGGACGCCGAGCATCGACGCCAACTCGCGCCCGGGGGCGTCCACCTCCGAGGTCAGCTGCACCCCCTGCGGCCAATCAGCAAACCCCGCTGCCCGCGCCGTCAAATCGGTCGCGGGTTGGAGCCAATCGCGCTCCTCGAGCTTCACCAGCCCCATACGCAGCTGCCCGCCCCCGCGCGCTTTGGGCAGCAGCGTGTCGACGGAAAAGCCGAGGGTCATCCTACGTATCTCCGTCACCCCAGCGCAAGCTGGGGCAAAGGGCCACATAGAACAGCCCTTGACGCTCTACGACCCAGCTTTCGCTGGGATGACGAATGGGGTGCGTCACCCTCCCCCACCCCGCTGCTCGCAGCGCAGGGTGAAGCCATACTCCTCGAGATAATCGACTCCGGTGGGCAGCAGATATTGCAGCGCTTCGGGCAAAAGGCCGTGCAAGGCAGTAGCGTGGCGCAGCTCCTTTCGGCGATCGGAGAAACAATAAGTCTGATCTTCGGGCAGCACTCCCAGCAGCCGTAGCATTCCGCTCTCGGTCGCCCCGCCCTCGTCCGCGAGGCTGAGGTAAAGCGGCGGGCGCGTTGCGGTGCTAAGCGGGCGGCGGCTCAGCGCTTCGAAGTCCCATTGCAGGCTGGGAGAAATCGCAGCGTAGCCGGTGAACAGCGCCGGTGCCTGCACCCAGGTCTCGACCACGAAATGCCCCGCCGCGCTTTCGCCCACCAGCAATGCGGTGCCATCATGGCGATAGCGGGTCTCGACCATCGGCTTGACGGTTGCGTCGATCCATTGGCGGAACGCGGCGCTCTCGCCCGCGCTGGGCCAGCGCTTGCGTTCGAATGAGTCGCCCGTGGGCGGGAGCAGTTCGCGCTGGCGGTCCTTGGTCTCGATCCCGACGATAATCGCGTCCTGGCTCCGCCCCCACAGCGCGCCCCAGCGCATCAGACCTGCGCCCATCATCAGATCCTCGGCCTGCTGGTTCATCG
>RDXA01000106.1 GCA_004292705.1 Sphingomonadales bacterium
CGGTCGGCCCGACGCGGACGAGGCCGCGATAAGTGTTGTTCGACTTGCCTGCGCTGATGCCCTTGGAGATGATCGTCGAGCGGCTGTTCTTGCCGTTGTGGATCATCTTGGTACCGGTGTCGGCCTGCTGATAATTATTGGTGACCGCGACCGAGTAGAACTCGCCCACGCTATCCTCGCCATTGAGGACGCAGGACGGATATTTCCACGTCACCGCCGAGCCGGTTTCCACCTGCGTCCACGAGACCTTGGAGCGGTCCCCCTGACACAGCGCGCGCTTGGTGACGAAGTTGTAGATCCCGCCTTTCCCTTCCGCATTGCCGGGATACCAGTTCTGCACGGTCGAATACTTGATCTCGGCATCATCCATCGCGACCAGTTCCACCACCGCGGCGTGGAGCTGGTTTTCATCGCGCATCGGGGCGGTGCAGCCTTCGAGGTAGCTGACGTAGCTGCCTTTTTCGGCGATGATCAGCGTGCGCTCGAACTGGCCGGTGTTTTCGGCATTGATGCGGAAATAGGTGCTGAGCTCCATCGGGCAGCGCACGCCTTCGGGCACATAGACGAAGGTGCCGTCGGAGAAGACCGCGCAATTGAGCGCCGCGAAGTAATTGTCGCGCACCGGCACGACGCGGCCCAGCCACTGCTTCACCAGTTCCGGATATTCGCGGATCGCCTCGGAGATCGAGAGGAAGATCACGCCCGCGCGCAGCAATTCCTCGCGGAAGCTGGTGGCGACGCTGACGCTGTCAAAGACCGCATCGACCGCAACCTTCTTCGCACCCTTCACCCCGGCCAGCACTTCCTGCTCACCCAGGGGGATGCCGAGCTTGTCGTAGATGCGCTTGATCTCGGGATCGAGGTCTTCGAGGCTGTCCAGCTCGATCTTCTTCTTGGGCGCGGCGTAGTAATAGGCGTCCTGATAGTCGATCTTGGGATAGCCGACCTTGGCCCAATCGGGCTCTTCCATGGTCTGCCACAGGCGGAAGGCCTTGAGCCGCCATTCCAGCATCCATTCAGGCTCGTTCTTCTTGGCGCTGATGAAGCGGACGGTGTCTTCGGTGAGGCCCTTGGGCGCGAATTCGGTTTCGATGTCCGACGACCAGCCATGTTCGTAATCGGCGACCTTCGCAGCGGCTTCGCGGGCTTCGCGGTCTTGCACTTCGATATTGTCGGTCATGCCAGATGGTCCTCGATAATGGGGCTCGGCGCCGGAGCGACAGGGCCGCGCAATTGGGCAAGGGTGATCCCCGCCAACGCCCCGCGCAGCGCGTTGTTGATGATGGGCCAATGCGGCTTCATGTTGCACCCGGCCTCGAAATCGCAGGGCACGTGATCGACGCAGGCGGTGAGCGCGATGCGGCCCTCGATCGCCTCGACGATATCCGCCACCGTGATCGCCGCTGCCGGACGACCCAGCTGCAAACCGCCATGCGCGCCGCGCACGCTGCGCAGCAGCCCCGCGCCCGTCAGTTTCGACACCAGCTTCTGCACAGTCGGCACCGGCAGGCCGGTTTCCGCCGCCAGTTCAGCCGCACTCACCCGGCCATTGCCGCAGTGAAGTGCGGCCTGGCACATCGTGATCACGGCATAATCGGCAAGGTTGGACAGGCGCATTGCGAGCGGTTCTCAATTCGGACGGAATCAGTCCGAATTGGCAATTAGGACTGTTCCGTTCGCATTACAACCGCCAAAGTTTCAGTCCGCTGCGTCCCGCAGGAGCGCCCCGGCATCGCCGTGGGCCACGGGATCGAGCAGGTTGCGCGCCACCGAAAGTTGTCTCAACTGGGTTGGAGTGCGCCCGGTGTATCGCCGGATGTCGCGGATCAGGTGAGCCTGATCGAAAAATGTCGCCATCAGCTGGTCATAGACGCTCTGGCTCATGCCGGGCTGCGAGAGCAAGATGGCTGCCCGCAAGGCGCGGAACCGCTTGAGGACCTGCGCGGGTGCAACGCCGAAGAAGCGGCGGCAAATCCGCTGCACCTGACGCGCGGAGACATT
>RDXA01000408.1 GCA_004292705.1 Sphingomonadales bacterium
ACTCTTAATCAGCGGGTCCTAGGTTCGAGCCCTAGTGCGTCCACCATTCCCTTTGTTTCTGCACAGCTTTCGCAGGGTTTGAGTCCAGCTGCGGGCAGACGTGTAGGGCCGCATTGGCCTTTACGGAAACCTTAGGTAAACCACCTCGCGTGACGGGCAATTTAACCTGCGGGCTTTAAGCCGCGCGTGTGGCCCGGCTTGTCGGCATCTTTTGCGCTGTGCTCCTTGCGCTCCTTGTCGAGGGGGTGGCGCCCGCGCATGCGGAGACTTGGCCGGCGCGCGGGTCTTCGGGCGCGGTCCGGGCGGAGCTGGCGGGCTGGGCCGCTGCCCCTGCGGCGCGCGAACCCTTGCGCAGCCCGACGAGGCCCGAAGTCGTCGTCGCCATCCGCAAGGCCTCGCAAGCCACCGGCGTCGATTTCGCGTTCCTGCTTGCTCAGGCGCACCTCGAATCCGGCTTGAACCCTGATGCAAGGGCACGATCCTCCAGCGCGCGCGGGCTCTACCAGTTCATCGACAGCACCTGGCTTGCGAGCTTCGAACGCAATGGCGCGCGCTACGGTCTTGCCGCCCGCCCGTCGCGAGCCGCGCTGCTGGCGCTGCGGAGCGACCCGGTGGCCGCCTCGGTGCTGGCCGCCGCCGACGCGCTCGACAATGGCGCGGTGCTGGGACGCGTGCTGGGACGGACCCCGACCGCGACCGAACTCTACCTCGCGCACTTCCTCGGCTCGGGCGGCGCTTCGCGGTTCCTGACGGTCTGGCAGCGCGCGCCGCAGACCAGCGCGGTCGAGCTGTTCCCCCGCCAGGCCCGCGCCAACCGCGCGATCTTCCATGGGAGCGGCGGCGGGGCACGCTCCCTTGACGAAGTCCTTCGGGCGCTTGAGGCGAAGATCAAAGGCGGACTCGCGGCGACAGCAGATCTTCACGCGGTGGGGCTGGATGACAATGCGGCGCCTAAGGCATTTTCATCCTGTTTTTCGGAGCTTGATGGAAACTCCTCACGTCGCGTGAGAATGAGAGTTGCGGCTGTTGGGATGCTTTCAGACACTGCGGCAAGCGATCCAAAGCGCATGCCGAATACCGCTGTGGACACCTATCGGAGTGCGGACTGCGACCACGACCTCATCCGAGACAAAATTGGAAAAGATAATTCGGAATATTCGTATGTTAAAGCCTATTTCTCGACAGACTCTGAAGGTTTGCAGGCAAGCAAGACTCCGGCCCCGGCGCGATCGGGATCCATGCCACCGCTAGTGCCGGACACCCCTTGTGATCACATCGCAATGTGCTACAGCGAGTCCATGAGCACATCCATCATCACACGCGTCCGTGCCATCGTGGACAGCGGAAAAATGACCCGCGCCGGGCTTGCCCGGGCCGCCGGTCTCCATGCCAACACCCTGCGCGACGCGGCGGAGTCTGACTGGAATCCCACAGCCGAGACCCTACAAAAGCTCGAAATGTTTCTTGATTCCAACGATCAGCGCCCCGTCCTCGCCACCGTCGAGGAAATCATCGACGAGGCGCGCAACGGCCGGATGTATATCCTCGTCGACGATGAGGATCGCGAGAACGAGGGCGATCTTATCATCCCCGCGCAGATGGCTACCCCGCAGGCGATCAACTTCATGGCCACCCACGGCCGCGGCCTGATCTGCCTCGCGCTCACCAAGGACCGCGTCGATCACCTCGGCCTCAGCCCGATGAGCCGCAATAACAAGGAATCGATGCAGACCGCCTTCACCATCTCGATCGAGGCGAAGGAAGGCGTCACCACCGGCATTTCCGCCGCTGACCGCGCGCGCACCATCTCGGTCGCGATCGACGCGGCCAAGGGCGCGGACGATCTTGTCACTCCCGGCCACGTCTTCCCGCTGATGGCGCGCGACGGTGGCACCTTGGTGCGCGCCGGCCATACCGAAGCGGCGGTGGATATCTCGCGGCTGGCTGGCCTCAACCCCTCGGGCGTGATCTGCGAGATCATGAATGATGATGGCTCGATGGCCCGGCTCGATGATCTCATCACCTTCGCGCGGCGGCACGATCTCAAGATCGGCACGATCCGCGATCTTATCGCCTACCGGATGCGCAACGATCATCTGGTCGAGCGCCTGTCGGAGCGCGCCTTTACCTCGGACTATGGCGGCCAGTGGCGGATGATCACATATCGCGACCGCGTCGCCGGCTCCGAAGCCTATGTGCTCCAGAAGGGCCATGTCATCCCGGGTGAACCCACCCTCGCCCGGGTCCATCCGATCTCGGTATTCGACGACGTACTTGGGGCCCCCGGCCCCCGCAAACGCACCCTCCAGCGCGCAATGCAGGCAATTGGCGACCACGGCTCGGGTGTGATCGTGATCCTTACCGGCCGTGTCGGCACCGGTGAATGGCAAGCGAGCGAGGAACAGCGCAGCATCGGCATCGGGTCGCAGATCCTGGTAGACCTCGGTGTCACCAACATGGTGCTGCTGTCGAACAGCCGTCCCGATCTCGTCGCCCTTGAGGGTTACGGCCTCACGATCACCGATTTCCATCCCATTCCGGAGTAACTGCCTCATGGCCGACATCCTCATCGTCGAAGCGCGCTTCTACGCCCACCTTAACGACATGCTGATCGCCGGTGCCCGCGCGGCACTTGAGGCGGAGGGACACAAGGTGGAGGTGCTGACCGTTCCGGGCGCTTTGGAAATCCCCGGCGCAATCGCGCTCGCCGCAGAGGCCGAGCGTTATGACGCCTTCGTTGCCATCGGGGTGGTCATCCGCGGCGAGACCTATCATTTCGAAATCGTCGCAGGCGAAAGTGCGCGGGCGATCATGGCGCTGACGATGGACGGCATCGCCATCGGCAACGGTATCCTCACAGTCGAGACCGAGGCCCAGGCGCTGGTGCGTGCCGATCCCGCACAAAAGGACAAGGGCGGCGAGGCAGCCAAGGCGGCCCTGGCGCTGCTGGCGCTTCAGGACCGCTTCGGGCGGTAAACCTCTCTGGCATTCATACGTGGCAAGACAACTGTGCCATTCTGGGCAGTGGGTACGCCTAGGTAGTTTCCCTGTGTAGATTTGCCTAGGCGATTTCCCCGATACCCGTCCCGCCGTCGCGGCCACTGGGTCTTTCCAGCCCTGCCGCAGGCCGACAAGCGATATGCGGGATCAAGCCTTGGAAGACAAAGACATATCTGAGCTCGCGGACCCCGAGCTGCAAACCGTTCTATGCGTGCTCGAACACCAACTCGCCGCGCTCGACCGCCGCGGTGCCCGCATGGCCGCCGCTCATCTGGACGCCGCAATCGAGCAGCTGCGGCGTGATGCAGCTCGAGGGTAGCCCGATCGCGATGCTCCGTATTGTCGGCTGGGCGTCTCTCCTTCCTGCAGGCGCGGTCCGATCGTAAGGATCGCCGCCTGAGTCAGAGCGCTCAGCGCGAGGGCGTCGCTGTCGCGGATGGTGCGGATGGTGGCAGGCATAACCGCACCCGCTGCGCCTCAATCCTCGGGAGTCAGCAGCTTGTGGATGTGGACCACCACATACTTCATCTCGGCATCATCGACCGTGCGCTGCGCCTGCGCGCGCCAGGCGTCGACTGCGGCATCATAGGAGCTGTAGACGCCGACAACGTGGATGCTTTCCGGGTCCTGGAACTCAAGACCGCGCGGGTCCTTGACGCGGCCTCCCATCACAAGGTGGAGCCGCTGTGTAGGGGTGGTTTCTGCCATGTTTGATGCCCTTGGGGAGGAAGGATGCGCGCCCCCTTAGCGCGTCGCGCGCCAAGGGCAAGTCTTCAGGGCATAGGCTTGTTTCAGTCCTTGGTCTGGCGCCGGATATCGCGCACGACGCCCAGCGTGGCGTCGCGTGTCTTGCGGGCGATCGAGCGCGTGGTGTCTGCTGCCGAGCCCGCCGCGTCTGCGGCATCGGCGGAAAGTTTCCTCGCCTTTGTGCCCGCCGACTCGCCAAGCTCACTTGCGCGTTCCTGCCCGGTGCGGGCGGCCTCGATCACATCGTCGATCAGGGTCATGGCGTAGGTTACCACCGCCTCGCCAAGCATCAGGCCGAGCCGCGATCCGCCGCGTTCGGCGACGCGCTTGACCCCGGAACCAGCGTTCGACGCCGCACCGGAAATCGCATCCCCGGCGCTATGCAGCGCCTTGCCTGCGACGCGCCGCCCAGGGCGGGTGAGCAGGCCGATGACAAGCCCGAGCGCCACTGCCCCGCCGATCACTGTGAGCGGGTTGGCGCGGGTGTAGTCGACCGCAGCCTCGGCCGCGCCGCGCGCCTGATCGGCCAATGTACGCTCGGCGTTGCGGCGCTCGGCGGCTTCGATCCGGGCCCGCAGCGCATCACGCTTGTCGGCAGAAGGAAGGGGTTGCTCGGTCATTCGGGGTCTCCCTCGATCGCCGCTGCTGCGACTGCGGCATCGTTCAAATCGTCTTCAGTCTCGGAGCCTTGATTATCAAGCTCTTCGATCCATTCAAGAATCGGCCCGCGTCCAAACCACAGGATGATGGCGCCGATCAGTATCGCCAGCACACCTTTGTGATCGCCCGCCTGAGCCTTGGCCTGATCAAGCACGTCACGTGCGCCGCTGCGGATGCGCGTGGAGATCGTCGAACTCACGCCGGAGGACACACGGCTCGCAATGCCCTCCTCGCCAAGGCTGGTGCGCAACCGCTCGATATCCTCGGCGAGCACTGCGCGTGCGGCATCGCGCATGGCGCGGTCGTCGATAAAGCGATCGGGCAGTTTGGTCATGCGTCCGTGCCCGAGCCGAACATTGCCGCGAGGGTCTTGCTATCATTCACAGCGCGGCTCACCAGCACAACCACGCCGAGAAGCAGGATGCCGACCACCAGCCCGATGGCACCCCAGATCGTCACCAGCGGGGCGAGCGCGATCACTGCCCCCACGGCGAGCGCGATCAGCGCGATGTGGAGCAGCACCAGCGCCAGCACCAGCAACACAAGAGCGCGCCCACCCCGCTTGCCTGCGAGGGCTGCACGGGTCTTCTGAAAGGCGATCTCGGCCTCGGCATAGGTGCGTGCATCCTCGACCAGAGCCGAGATGTCGGCGCGCAGGCCTGCAAAGCTGGTGTCGTTCTCGCTCTCAGGCTCCGGGTCGGGCACCAATGCCGGATCGGCAGGGTCGCTTTCCAGCGGCCGTGCAGGGCCGGGATCGTCATCGTGCATGGCTCTGCCCTTCCGGCGGTGTCAGCGCCGCTTGCCGCCCAGCATGCGTGCGAGGAAAAAGCCGAACACCGCCGCGATCCCCACGGCAACGCCCGGGCTCTTGCGCACGGCCGCACGCGCATCCTCGCCCAGTTCCTCAACGCTCTTGGCTTCGAGCTTGGCCGAGGTTTCCTGAAGCGTGCGCGCCGCCTTGCGGGCATAGTCACCATATTGTTCGCCCAGCTTCTCGTCGATCTGCGGAGCTGTCTCGCTCACCACCTTGCCGAGGGAGGCGATGGCATCGGTGGCGACCTGCTTGCCTTCGACCGCGAGTTCGCCAGCCTTGCCGAGGGCCTGCTCACCATAGGATTTCGCGTCAGCGACGAGATCGGTGCCCTTGCCCTTGGCCTGATCGCTGACCACGGTGAGGCGGTTTTCAGCCTCGGCGCGCAGCGCGGCGGCGCCGGCCTTGGCCTCTTCCAGCGCGGCGTTGAAACGGCTTTTCGCTTCGGCGACCGGCGCGGGCGCGGGATCTGCGCTCCGGGCGGTGGCAGCGGTTTTGAGCGAGGCGGCCTTGGTCGGCCCCTTGGATTGCGCCGCTCCGCCGCCCTTGGCCGGGCTGGCGGGGGACTTGCGAGTCTTCGGGGTGGTCGGTTTGTCGGGTGTGGTGTCAGCCATGAGCGCGTCCAATCTCCATTTGATCCGCTCGCCGGGCACCACCCGCTTGCGCCCATGCAATCGGGCGCATAGGGAGCGGCGGCGCGCGGTGATTGCCAGAATCATGCCGTGCGAAGTGTCTTATAACCCTACAACACATTCCTGCGGGAGCCAAACATGACCGCCATCATCGACATCCATGGCCGCGAGATTCTCGACAGCCGCGGAAACCCCACCGTTGAAGTGGACGTGTTGCTCGATGATGGCAGTTTCGGCCGCGCGGCGGTACCATCGGGCGCGTCGACCGGCGCGCATGAGGCGGTGGAGCTGCGCGATGGCGACAGTTCGCGCTATCTCGGCAAAGGTGTGCTCAAGGCCGTCGAGGCGGTCAATACCGAGATCCGCGAGCTGCTGATCGACAATTTCGATGCCGAGGATCAGCGCGATATCGATCTGGCACTGATCGCGCTCGACGATACGCCAAACAAGGCGCGGCTTGGCGCGAACGCGATCCTTGGCACCTCGCTGGCAGTCGCCAAGGCGGCAGCCAACGCCCGCGGCCTGCCGCTCTATTCCTATCTCGGCGGAGTTTCGGCGCACATGCTGCCCGTGCCGATGATGAACATCATCAACGGCGGCGAGCATGCCGACAATCCGATCGACATTCAGGAATTCATGATCATGCCGGTCGGTGCTGATAGCATCGCCGAAGCGGTGCGCTGGGGCGCGGAAGTGTTCCACACCCTGAAGAAGGGCCTCGCGCAGAAAGGCCTTGCCACCAGCGTCGGGGATGAGGGCGGGTTCGCGCCCGACCTCGCGAGCACCCGGGCGGCGCTCGATTTCATCATGGAAAGCGTGACCAAGGCAGGCTTCACCCCGGGCGAGGACATTGTGCTCGCGCTTGACTGCGCAGCGACCGAGTTCTTCAAGGGCGGCAAGTACGAGATTTCGGGCGAGGGGCTTAGCCTCACGCCGCACGAGATGGCCGATTACCTCGGCAAGCTCTGCGCCGATTATCCGATCCGCTCGATCGAGGACGGCATGAGCGAGGATGATTTTGAAGGCTGGGCGGCGCTTACCGGCCTGCTCGGTGACAAGGTCCAGCTGGTCGGCGACGATCTCTTCGTCACCAACCCGGCACGCCTCAAGGACGGGATTGCCCGCGGCCTTGCCAATTCTCTGCTGGTCAAGGTCAACCAGATCGGCACGCTGACCGAAACGCTCGCCGCGGTCGATATGGCGCACCGTGCGCGCTACACCTGCGTAATGAGCCACCGTTCGGGCGAAACCGAAGACGCGACCATTGCCGACCTGGCGGTCGCCACCAATTGCGGTCAGATCAAAACCGGCTCGCTCGCGCGTTCGGACCGGCTTGCCAAGTATAACCAGCTGATCCGTATCGAGGAAGAGCTGGGAGATAGCGCGGCCTATGCGGGGCGGGCGTGTTTCGGCGCGCGCGCAGGCGCAGCGCACGGTCGATGATGCCGGGATGAATTATGTGGCGGTCCACATCCACAAGCTGCTGACTCCGGAATACTGAGGCATAGCGGGTGCTGTTATGCCTGCAACCATCCGCACCTTCCGCGACAGCGACGCCCTCGCGCTGAGCGCTCTGACTCAGGCGGCGATCCTTACGATCGGACCGCTTGCCTATGCGCCCGATCAGATCGCGGCATGGGCTGCGCGTCATCCCGGGCCGGAACGTTTTGTTGCCAGCGCCCTTAAGGCCGACATGATCCTCGTGGCTGTGGATGCGAACGACACGGCGGTCGCGTACACGCTGACCGAGGCAAGCGGGCACTGCGACATGCTCTATTGCCACCCCGATCATGCCGGGCAGGGATTGGCGATAGCCCTACTCGCCGAAACCGAGAGGTGGGCGCGTAACACGGGCCTTGCGCGCCTGTTTACCGAAGCCAGCGAACTCGCCCGCCCCGTGTTTGAACGGGCAGGCTTCGTGGTATTGCACAGACGCGACTTCGATATTGCACACGCGGGGGCGGCAATCCCGATCCACAATTACGCGATGGAGAAACGGCTCGACTGACCCCTTTCCCCTTCAGAGGAGAGGGGACAAGGCGTCAGATGAACTCGATCTTCTCGACGAGGTAGAACTTCTCGCCCGAGGGCACCGTCACTTCGATCTCGTCGCCCACCTGCTTGCCGATCAGCGCGCGCGCCAGCGGCGAGTTGTAGGAGATGCGACCCTTGTTGGCATCCGCCTCGGTCTGGCCGACGATCTGATACCGGATCGGCTTGTCGTTCTCGTCGAGCAGCGTCACGGTCGCGCCGAAGATGATCCTGTTGCCCGACAGCGTGGTCGGATCGATGATCTGTGCGCGGCTGACCATGTGCTCGATCTCGCCGATCATGGCCTCAACCTGGCCCTGCCGCTCCTTGGCGGCGTGATATTCGGCGTTTTCCGACAGATCACCGTGAGCGCGGGCTTCCTCGATGGCCTCGACGATCTTCGGGCGTTCCTCGCGCAGCACCTTGAGGTCAGCGGTGAGCCGCTCGTAACCCTCGGCCAGCATCGGAACCTTTTCCATCGTCGCCATCTTTCTTGTCTTTCTGTCTGTTTTCTCCCGCACTTGCCCCCATTCGGGGAAGAAAGGGCTTGCCGCCGTCCGATCCGCACGGCGTCAGGCACTCTCGATGTCGGGGGAAGGTGTCAGTCAGGTGCCATAATAGTCCTGCAAGCTGCGGACTTCAAGCTGGTCCGGCCTGATCGCCGAAATCGCGGCCGCGGCGGCCACGGAAGCAGTGGCGGTGGTATAATAGGGCACCTTGCCTGCCAGCGCGGCCTGCCGGATGGATTTGCTATCCATCAGCGACTGCCAGCCCTCGGTGGTGTTGAAGATCAGCGCGATATCGCCGTCGATGATCTTGTCGACGATATGCGGTTGTCCCTCGGCAACCTTGTTGACGCGCTCAACGGCCAGCCCCTGTTCGGCAAGGTAGCTTTGTGTGCCGCCCGTGGCGATGACGCGGAAGCCATGCTCGATCAGGCGCTTGACCGCAGGGACGATCACGGCCTTGTCGGTATTCTTGACCGAAACGAACACCGTGCCCGATTGCGGCGGTACCATGCCGGCCCCGAGCTGCGACTTGAGGAACGCGGCCTCGAAGGTCACGTCGATCCCCATCACCTCACCCGTTGACTTCATCTCGGGGCTGAGCACCGGATCGGCACCGGGGAAGCGCGCGAAGGGGAACACCGCTTCCTTGACTGCAATGTAGGGCAGATCGCGCTTGAAGGGCGGAAAATTGCTGAGCGGCTCGCCCGCCATGACCCGCGCCGCGATCTTGGCAACCGGCTGGCCGATGGCCTTGGCCACAAACGGCACGGTGCGGCTGGCGCGTGGATTGACCTCGATGAGGTAAACCTGCCCATCCTTCACCGCGAACTGGATGTTCATCAGACCCTTCACGCCGAGTGCGAAGGCCAGTGCTTCGGCCTGCCGCTCCATCTCGGCAATGATCTCGGGCGGCAGCGAATAGGGCGGCAGGGTGCAGGCGCTATCGCCCGAGTGGACTCCCGCTTCCTCGATATGCTGCATCACGCCCGCGATCCGCACCTCGGTGCCATCGCACAGCGCGTCGACATCGCACTCGATCGCATCGCGGAGATATTGGTCGATGAGAACCGGTGAGTCCCCGCTGACGTTCACCGCGGTGGCGATGTAGCTGTCGAGCTGGGCTTCGCTGTCGACGATCTCCATCGCGCGGCCGCCGAGCACATAGGACGGGCGCAGCAGCACCGGATAGCCAATCCGCGCAGCGACGGCAGCGGCCTCGTCACGGCTACGGGCGATGCCGTTCTCCGGCTGCTTGAGCTTCAGCTTGCTCACCAGCTTGGCGAAACGCTCACGGTCTTCGGCAAGGTCGATAGCGTCGGGTGAAGTGCCGAGGATCGGGATCCCGGCGTCTTCCAGCGCCTGCGCCAGTTTCAGCGGGGTCTGTCCGCCGAACTGGACGATAACGCCAACCAACTCGCCATTCTGCTGTTCGACCCGCAGGATTTCCAGCACGTCCTCGTCCGTCAGCGGTTCGAAATAGAGGCGGTCGGAGGTGTCGTAATCGGTCGAGACGGTTTCAGGATTGCAGTTGATCATGATGGTCTCGAACCCCTGCTCCGCCAGCGCGAAACAGGCATGGACGCAGCAGTAATCAAACTCGATCCCCTGCCCGATCCGGTTCGGCCCGCCGCCGAGAATGACGATCTTCTTGCGGTCCGAGGGGTCAGCCTCGCATTCGGGTTCGCCAAAGCTGGGGGCTTCATAGGTCGAATACATATAGGGCGTGATCGCTTCGAACTCG
>RDXA01000107.1 GCA_004292705.1 Sphingomonadales bacterium
ACGGCCCCGCGCAGCTGCGAGGCGGCGGAAATCTGCGCTTCCAGCGCGGTCTGCCGCGCGGTGATCTGGTCGCGTTGCGCAGCAAAGCTGGCGGCAGAAATGTCCTGCGCGAGCTTGATGAAGTCCACACCGCTGCCAGCGCCGAGCGCGGAGATGATCGAGGAGCCTGCGCTTTCCATGGCACTCAGGACGGTCCTTGGAGCAGGAGTTTAAGGGGTTGGAACGATCCTCCCCGTGCCGGAGAGAGTCATGGCTCTACCTTCCCATCACCATCGAACCTCAGCGCGCTTGGCACCTCCACCACTGGCCGACGCGGGCGGCTGCCGCGCTTCAACGCCAGCACGAAGGCAACCAGTGATGCGAGCGCGACATACAATTCCTCGCGCACCATCTGGCCCTGGCGCGTGGTGAAATAGACCGCGCGGGCGAGCTGCGGATATTCGAGCACCGGCAGGCCTTCTTCTGCGGCAATCTCGCGCATCGCCAGCGCTGTCTCGCCCCGGCCCTTGGCCAGCAGCAGCGGCGCGGGCGCACGGGCGGGATCATAGGTCAGCGCGACCGCGAAGTGCAGCGGGTTGACGATGATGAACTGGGCTTCCTGCATCGCCTTGGCCACACCCCCGCGCGCCAGATCGCGCTGGCGTTGGCGGCGGGCGGATTTCATTTCGGGCGAGCCTTCGGCCTGCCTGTGTTCCTCACGCATCTCCTGAAGACTCATTTTGAGGCGTTTGTCGCGCTGGAAGCGTTGCAGGGGGTAATCGATCGCGGCGATCGCCATGAGGCCGATCAGCAGCGCACCGACAAGGCTGGTGATCGCCTCCATCGCCGCGCCCAGCTGCCCCTCAAGCGACAGCGTGCCGAGCGCGAGCAGCTGCGGCACGCGGCTCTTGGCCCACACCCAGGCGATCCCGCCCAGCAGCGCCAGCTTGGCCAGCCCCTTGCCCAGCTCGACCAGCCCCTGCCAGCCGAGGATGCGCTTGACACCCGAAAGCGGGTTGATGCGCGATCCCTTGAACCCCGCATTGCCCATAATGAAGCGCCCGTCCTGCCCCAGCGCCAGCTGCGAGACTGTGGTGACGGCAGCGACAATCAGCCCCAGCGCCATCACCGGCGGCAGCGCGGCCAGCGCCGCATCGCCCAAGGCAGCGCCGGGGGTGAAACCGTCGATCGCCCTGCGGTCAAAGGCGAATCCGGCCCGTGCAATCCGGGCCATGGCGTCATTCAGCCATGCTCCCAGCCCCCACAGCGCCAGCGCCCCGGCAGCGGTTCCGGCAAGGGTGGCGAGTTCTCTTGACCGCAGGACGTCGCCCTTTTTCGCTGCGTCCTCACGACGCCGCGCGGTGGGTGCGAAGGTCTTTTCGCCAGTCGTCTCCTCGGCCATGTCAGCGCGCCTCGATCAGCGCGGCGGATTGGTCGAGCGCGGTCTCGATCACGCCGCGCAGCTGCATCACCATCACCGGCATGGCGATGATCAGCGCGGCGATCCCGGCGAGCACCCCGGCGGGCAGGCCAAGGGCGTAGAGGTTCAGCGCGGGTGCGGAACGGGCAATGAGGCCGGTAACGATCTGCACCAGCAGCAGCACCAGCACCACCGGCAGCGCAATCGCGGCGGCGGCGGCGAGGCCATAGCCCATGAACATCACCACCGCCTCCGCCCGCCAAGCGCCGAACGCGAAGTGCCCGGCAGGCAGCAGGCGGTAGCTTTCGATCAGCAGCTCGAACCACAGGAGATGCGCGCCGGTGGCGTAGAAGAGGAGGCTCATGCAGAGGCCGAAGAACGTGCCGAGCGCCCCCGACTGTGCGCCGCTGGCGGGGTCGATCGAGGTTGCGATGGCAAGGCCCATCGTTCCGGAAATCTGCTCGGCGGCGATCAGGGGAATCGCGAAGGCGATTTGCACCACGAAGCCCAGCATCAGGCCGACCGCGATTTCGGGCAGGATGGCGAGGATCGCGGCGATGCTCAGCATGGCGGGCGGGGGTGCGGCCA
>RDXA01000409.1 GCA_004292705.1 Sphingomonadales bacterium
TGGGAACGTGTGCCGCTTGCGGTCGGCGAAACGGTCTTCGACGTCCGCGGCGGTCTTTACGGCGTGGTCGGCTTCTTCGGACAGATCCTGATCGGGGTGGCGAGCGTGATCCGCCATCCTACGCGCTTTCCGATCAAGGCGCTGGTGCACCAGATGGAGCTGGTGGGCGTCTCGGCATTGCCGATCATTGGCCTGATGAGCTTCCTGATCGGCATCGTGATCGCACAGCAGGGCTCGGTCCAGCTGGAGCAGTTCGGGGCCGAGGCGCTGACGGTCAATCTGGTCGGACGCATAACCCTGCGCGAGCTGGGCGTGCTGATGACCGCGATCATGGTGGCCGGCCGGTCGGGCAGCGCCTTCGCCGCGCAGATCGGCACAATGAAGCTGACCGAGGAGATCGACGCGATGCGCACCATCGGCATCTCACCGGTCGAGGTGCTGGTGATCCCGCGCATTCTGGCGGCTACCTTCATGATGGTGCTGCTGGGCTTCTATGCCTCGCTGATGGCGATTATCGGCGGGGCGGTGGTCGGTGAAGTGGCGCTTGGCATTCCCTTCCTGACATTCCTGCTGCGCATTCAGGAGGTGGTGCCCGAACATGATCTGTGGGTCGGGCTGATCAAGGCCCCGGTGTTCGGGCTGATTGTGGCGCTGTCGGGCTGTTTTCACGGGATGCAGGTGCGCGGTAACGCGGAGGAAGTCGGCCGCCGCACCACCATGGCGGTGGTCTCGGCGATCTTTGCTGTGATCGTGCTTGATGCGTTTTTCGCGGTGTTCTTCACCGAAATCGGGTGGGGATGATGCTGTGCGGGTAAACGACCATCCCGATGATTCCCTCCCCGCCATCGTGGTCGAGGGCCTCGTCAACCGCTTTGGCGATTTTGCCATCCATGATGGATTGGACCTCACCGTGCAGCGCGGCGAGATCCTTGGCGTTGTCGGCGGTTCGGGCACGGGCAAGTCGGTGCTGATGCGCTCGATCATCGGCTTGCAGACGCCCGCCGAGGGCCGGATCAGTGTGCTCGGCCACAACCTGATCGGCGAGGATGCTGAAAGTGACCTTGCCGTGCGCAGCCGCTGGGGCGTGCTGTTCCAGGGCGGGGCGCTGTTCTCGACACTTACGGTGGCCGAGAACGTCGAGGTGCCGATCAAGCAGTTCTACCCCGATCTCGATCCGGCGTTCCGGGCCGAGATTGCGCGTTACAAGGTGATCCTGAGCGGCCTGCCAGAAAACGCGGTGATGAAATATCCGTCCGAATTGTCTGGCGGGATGAAGAAGCGCGCAGGGCTCGCCCGCGCGCTCGCGCTCGATCCCGACCTGCTGTTCCTTGACGAGCCGACCGCCGGGCTCGACCCGATCGGCGCGGCCAAGTTCGATCGGCTGACCCGGGAATTGAAGGAGACGCTCGGCCTCACCGTGTTCCTCATCACCCACGATCTCGATACGCTCTACGAAATCTGCGACCGGGTGGCGGTGCTTGCCGACAAGAAGGTGATTGCGGTCGGCACCATCCCTGAACTGATCGCCACCGGACACCCGTGGATCGAGGAATATTTCAACGGCCCGCGTGGCCGAGCCGCCCACGCCTCGAACGTCAGGGACGTCCAGGCATGAGCAAGAGAATGTTGGACAAGCCCGTCTGCCGGGCCGCATAGGGAAGGCGCATGGAAACCAGAGCCAATCATCTGTGGGTGGGTGCGGTGACGCTGGTGCTGCTGGCGGCGCTGGCGGCTTTCATCGTGTGGATCGCCCAGCTCGGACAGGGCGCGCAGGAAGAATATGACATCTTCTACAGCCAGTCCGTTTCTGGCCTTGCCAATGGCAGTCAGGTGACCTTTGCCGGGGTGCCGGTGGGGCAAGTCACCGAGATCGCGCTTGCCAAGGGCAACCCCGAATTCGTCCGCGTGCGGATCGAGGTCAAGGATGACGTTCCGATCTTGGTCGGCACCCAGGCGACCATTCAGGCGACCTTTACCGGGGTCTCGACCATCCTGCTTGATGGCGCGCGCAAGGATCACCCGCCGATCACCTGCCAGACCACCGCCTGCCCCGAAGGCCGCCCGGTGATCCCCCCGGGGCGCGGCGGATTCGGCGAGATCGTCGCCAATGCCCCGCTTCTGCTCGAACGGCTGTCGACCCTGACCGAGCAGCTCAACGTCATTCTCGGGCCGGAAAATCAGGAGCAGCTCGCGGGTATCCTGCGCAACTCCAATCGCCTGACCGGCGGGCTGGCCGACGCGACGCCCGAATTGACGCAGAACCTGAAGGAATTCCGCAACACCATGACGGAATTCAATCAGACATTGGATGCCGTCGAGCGGCTGGCACTGACAACTGACGGGCTGATAAACAAGGAAGGCGAGCCGTTGACGCGCGAACTGCGGGCAACGCTCAAGTCGGCCAACTCTGCGCTCGCCTCGCTGGCGGCGACGCTCGAGGATACCCGCCCCGCTGCGCGCCAGCTGCGCAGCAGCACTCTGCCCAATGCCGAAGCGACACTTGAGGATTTGCGCGCCACCAGCCGGGCGCTGCGCTCGATCACCGAAAAGCTTGAAAGCGAGGGTGCGGGCGCGCTGGTGGGCGGCAAGTCGCTGCCTGACTACAAGCCTGAGTAAAAGGACCGATTGCATGAACCTCAGCCTCCGGCCCGTTCTCGTCGCCCCGATGTTGCTGGCGATTGCGGGCTGCATCAGCCTCGGTGGAGAACCGCCTGCCAGCCTGCTTACGCTGAGTCCTGAAGCGCGCGCGCCGGCCGGGCCGGGTGTGGGCGGGGGCGAACAGCCCGTGATTGCCGTGCTCGGCTTCGACACCCCGGCAAAGCTTGATGTGCTGCGCGTGCCAGTGGCGGTGAGCGATACCGAGCTGGCCTATCTGCAGGAGGCCTTCTGGGTCGAAAAGCCTGCGCGCCTGTTCCGGCGGCTGGTAGGCGAAACGATCCGCGCGCGCGGGCAGGCGATGGTGGTCGATGGCGACGACACCGCAACGCTCGCCACGATGCGTCTGCGCGGGACGTTGATCGACATGGGCTACGATGCGCAAGGCGGGGCCGCCGTGGTGCGTTTTGATGCAGTGAAAGTCGACAAGGACGGCAAGGTCATGACTCGCCGGTTCGAGGCGCGCGAAACCGGCATCCCGGCCGAGGCCCGTGCGGTCGGCGCAGCGCTCAATACGGCTGCGAACCGGGTGGCAGCGGACGTCGCTGATTGGGTGGCGGGGGGGTAAGCTTCCCCTCCGCCTCGCTCAGTACGAGCGGGTGCTCTAACCCCGCGCCAATCGCGCGAAGGCGCAAGCGCGCAGGAAATCCGCTTCACGGCGGACGCGGCGCTCCTCGGCTTCGGCGTCGCGGCCCCACAAATCGGCCTGCCATTCTTCCTCAAGACACACCGCTTGCCACAGGGCGCGCGGTTCGTCTTCGTGGGCCGCATCGAGCGCCGCCAGCGCAGTCACCAGCGAGGCTGCGAGCGTTGTCTTTGCTTCCACGCCTGCCAGCACGAAGGGGTCGAGCCCGGTCAGCCGCGCCTCCAGCATTGCCAGAGATTCGGACGGCTGGGGACGGTGGAGCACGCCGCTGACCCGCACCAGCACGATGCCGTGCGCAGCCTCAAAGGCGGACAGGAGCGGCTCCCACACCGCCTGCTGGTGTGCGTGGAGTGGCTCGTCCGGATCGGCGCGGTAACACAGGGTATCGGTCTCGGCATAGGCGACAAGGCTGCGCGCCACGCCATGCGGGTCGGGAGTGACCATGTCGATCGCATAGTCGGCCATGTCGCGCAGGGGCAGGGTTTTGGGGTCGATCCGATCGCCCTGTTGTCGCCACTCGGCCGCCAAGGCTTCGGCCAGTGCCCGCGTCGGGACTATCTGGGCCTCGCCGCCCACGGTCTTTACCCCGCGACCGTCGAGCAATATCTGCCAGCCGCCCGGGTGCTCTCCGAGCGTAACATCCTGATAGAACCGGCGGATCATTTGGGCGTCCTGTCTCCCGCGTTCCAGCGGCGCGCGATGAAGCGCGGGAGGAAGAAGATCTCGAAGAAGCCCGCCACCGCGATGATCGCGCCCACCGCGTAAGGCAGATCGATCACCCCGCGCACAATGGCAAAGCCCAGCATCACCATCGCGACCCCGCCGAAGCGCGCCACGTTGATGATGATGAAACCGTTACGCGCGCGCGCCTCGTCCAGCTCGCGTTGGGATCGGGTCATGGCAGCGTCTCCTCGAGCGCGGCGGCGAGCGCGGCGGCTGTTTCGACCACCTGTGCAGCGCCGCTTGCCAGCAATTCGCCTGCGCCGTGATAGCCCCAGCCGACGCCGATGGCACTCACTCCGATGCTGCGAGCCATCAGCATATCGAAGCTGGTGTCGCCGATCATCACCGCTTCAGTGCGTTTGGCACCCGCCTCGAACAGTGCCGCTTCGAGCATTGCCGGATGTGGCTTGGAAGGGTGGCGGTCGGCGGTCTGGAGCGAGACGAACAGATCGGCGATGCCGTGAGTGGCGAGGCAGGCAGAAAGCCCGCGGTCGGATTTGCCCGTGGCCACGGCAAGGTGCCATCCGGCACCGTGCAGACCGATCAAGAGTTCGGCGATCCCGTCATAGAGCGGCTCGTCGAGCAAGCCTTCCTCTCGCCGGGCGCGGAAGCTGGAGCGGTAGAATTCGGTGACGGCGCGGTTCTGATCTTCGCTAAGCTGCGGCGCAAGGGTGCGCACGGCGGCGGGCAAGCTGAGCCCGACAATCCGGCGCACAGCGTGATTTTCGGGCGCGTCGAGACCGGCGCGGGTGAAGGCGCGCTCCATTGCCCAGCACACGTCTGCCTGCCCGTCGACGAGCGTGCCGTCGCAATCGAACACCGCAAGCCTCATGCGGCCAGTGTCCGGATCAGGTGGGCGAGTGCGGCGTGACCGGCGGTCTCCAGCCCTGTGGCGATCGCCGCACGTTCTTCTGCGGACTTGTTCTGCGAGAGCTTGAGCGTCGGGCGCCACGCCAGCACTTCGAGCTCGAAGCCGATGATGCCGCGAAACAGGCCTGACCAGACCTTTTCCGAAGACTCCTCCGCCCGCCAGGGGGCGCCGTCGAGCCGCTCTTCATGCTGGAGAATCGCGGCGTGAAGGAAGGCTTCCAGCCCCTCATCGTCCATGCGCCGCACCCGGCCTTCCAGTTCCAGTGCAATGTAATCCCACGTCGGCACCGTATCGCGGTTGGCATACCAGCGGGGGGACACATAGGCATCCGGCCCGTTGACGGCGATCAGTCCGGTATTGCCGTCAAGGTGCCGGGCAAGGGCATTGCCGCGTGCCAGGTGGAATTGCACCGCGCCATCGCCGGTCGAGATCAAGGGTGTATGCGCCACGCGCGGCCCGTCCGGGGTGGCAGCAAACACCATGCCGAAGCCGATCTCGGCGATCAGACTTTCGCACAGGGCGCGGTCATCGGTGCGGTAGAGCGGGTTGGGATGCATCAGCGGCCCCGGCTCTTGGTCGGCCCCTTGGGCTTGCCGGGTGGCTTGGACTTGGGCTTGGCTTTCGCCTTGGGTTTGGTCGCAGCCGCCGCCCCGCGGGCCCGGCGCGGAGCGCGGGTTTCCTTGCGCGCCTGTTTGAAGTGGCGGCGGGCGGCCTGCTTCTTTTCCTCTCCGGTCTTCTCGGGCGTTTCCTCACGCAGGGGAGCCGCATCGGAGAGGCTCTCGTCAAAACCGAGCACCTCCATGCTCATCGCGAAATGCGGGGGCAGGTCGGCGGTGACGTCAAGCTTGCCGCCAGATCCTTCGCCCACCTTGGGTTCCGAGATGATCAGGCGGCGGGCGTGCAGGTGCATCTTGCGGCTGACCGCGCCGGTGAGGAAAGCGTCCGGCCCGCCATATTTGCCGTCGCCCACAATCGGGTGGCCGATTGCTGCCATGTGGACGCGCAACTGATGGGTGCGCCCGGTGAGCGGTTCCAGCTCGACCCACGCAGCGCGCTGGCCCGCGCGGTCGACCACGCGGTAGCGGGTCTTGGCCGCTGCGCCGTTTTCCTCGTCGATATGCATCTTCTCGCCGCCGGTGCCCGGCTGCTTGGCAAGCGGGGCGTCGATCACCCCTTCGGCAAGGTCAGGCACCCCAACCACCAGCGCCCAATAGACCTTGCGAGCCGAACGGCTGGCGAAGCGTTTGGAGAAACTCGCCGCGCTGCCCGGAGTGCGGGCGATCAGGAGGACGCCCGAGGTGTCCTTGTCGAGCCGGTGGACGAGCCGCGGGCGCGGTGTGCGTTCATCGGTCACGAAAGCATCGAGCAGGCCATCGACATGTTTTGTCGTCTTGCTTCCGCCCTGGGTGGCAAGGCCCGGCGGCTTGTTGAGCACGATCGCGGACGGTGTTTCGCGGATCACCATGCCCCTGGCTTCGGCGATCTGTTCGGGGCTGAGCGTGCGCACGCGGGGGGCGGATTTCTTTGTGGCAGGCGCATCTTCGCCGCCCGGAGGGACGCGCAGCACTTGCCCTGTGGCAAGGCGATCCTCGGGCTTGGCACGCTTGCCATCGACCCGGATCTGGCCAGTGCGCGCCCAGCGCGACACCGTGGCGAAGCCGATCTGCGGCAGATTGCGCTTGAACCAGCGGTCGAGCCGGATGCCGTCATCATCCTCGCCGACGGTAAACTGGCGCACATTGTCTGTCGGTTGCTCGATCATTGCGGGCCGCCCTGCACCGCGACAAGTCCGACGATCACCGCGGCCATCCCGGCCACCAGCGAGGCGACGACGTAGCCTGCGGCAAGCCCCGCCTGCCCGCGGTGAAGCATGGTGACGAGCTCTGCGGAGAAGGCGCTGAAGGTGGTGAAGCCGCCGAGCAGTCCCACGCCCAGCAGCAAACGCGCGCTTTCGGTGGTCTGTTCGGCAAGGTTGCCGCGTGCCAGCCAGCCAAGCAGCGCGCCCATCAGCAGGCTTCCGGCGATATTCACCGCGAGCGTCCCCCATGGGAAGGCATTGCCCGCCCCGGCGAGCCCGCTCACGAAGCGCCCCGCATGATATCGCAGCATCGAGCCCGCCGCGCCGCCACCAGCGACGTAAAGGCTTGCCATGAGGGGGGAGATTTCACCGGCCATGCGCCGCCTTTAGCGATGGTATCGCAGTCTGCCTAGGTTGGCTTCGCGCGAGGTTGCACTCTGGCGGCTTGCCATTTTGCGGCTGTTGGACTATCGGGGCGCGGTTTGGAGGGCGGCTCCCCTTGGGAATCGCCCGCGTTTCATTGGAAATTCATCGCGCACCCCCGCGCAGAATCATGCGGGGCTCTGGGCGTTTGGACATGAGGTATTCGTCGTTTATGCAAATCATGGTTCGCGATAATAATGTCGATCAAGCCCTGCGCGCGCTCAAGAAGAAGCTGCAGCGTGAAGGCGTTTATCGCGAAATGAAGCTGCGTCGCCACTACGAAAAGCCCTCGGAAAAGCGCGCCCGGGAAAAGGCCGCCGCCGTGCGCCGCGCCCGCAAGATGGAGCGCAAGCGGATGGAGCGTGACGGGAGCAAATAATCCCGTCGTCAGGCGTGCTTCCCGCCGCGGAACCGCTTGAATCCCCCTTTCCGATCAGCCATCAGGGCGCGGCTTCATTCCGCGCCCTTTTGTCGTAATCCCGCCGCGCGTCACGCGCGGCCCATCAGGACAAGACCATGACCGAGATTACCCGCGTTCCGATCAAGCCTGTCGCCAAGGGCTCGCTGACCAAGCTCTGGATCGGGGTGATCCTTGCTGTGCTGGTGGGGGCAGGCCTGGCATGGGCCGCCGTGCCGCGCGGGCTCAATGTCGCGACCGAAGTGGCAGGCACCGGGGCCAATCCGAAGGTCGGCGAGGTCGTGTGGGTCAAGTACAAGGGCAAGCTCGCCTCTGACGGCACGGTGTTCGACGAATCGCAGAATATTCCGCTGCCCGTGCAGGGCCTGTTCCCCGAGGGCACCCCGTTCCCGCTTGAGGAAGGTGCGACCGTGCCGGGCTTCTTCCAGGGGCTCCAGCAGATGCAGAAGGGCGGCAAGTACACGCTCTTCATTCCCGCCGACCTTGCCTATGGCGCGACCCCGCCTCCGGGCTCGCCGATCCCCGCCAACGCCGATCTCGAGTTCGAGATCGAAGTGATCGACATCATGAGCCGCACCACGTTTGATCGCAATCTGCAGATCCTGCAGCAGACGATGCAGCAGCAGATGGGTGGCGGCGCGGGTGCTCCGGGTGGCCCCAGCGGTGCCCCGCAGGGTGCCCCGCAGGCTGCGCCCCAGGGCGCTCCGGGTCAGTAAGGGGGCGCGCGCATGTCGGTCGACAAGGCAACCGTCGCCAAGATCGCTTCGCTGGCGCGTATCCTGATGGATGACGCAGCGCTGGAACGCATGGTGCCCGAACTTAACGGCATCCTGCAATGGGTCGAGCAACTGGGCGAAGTCGACGTTACCGGCATCGAGCCGATGGCGGCGGTGATCCCGAACACGCTGCGCCTGCGCGAGGACGTGATCGACGCTGATCCGCTGACCGGCGGGGGCAAGCAGGGCGATGTCCTCGCCAATGCCCCGGCGGCCGAGCACGGCTTCTTCGGCGTGCCCAAGGTGATCGAGTGATTTTGCGCTTTGCCCGCCTGTCCCCCTCCCGCTTGCGGGCGGGGTTAGGGGTGGGCACGAACAACCAACCCCTGCTTGCGGACAGGCCCACCCCCGGCCCCTCCCGCGAGCGGGAGGGGAGAACACATGACTGACCTGACCTCTCTCGGTGTCAAAGAAATCCGCGACGGCGTGCGCGCCGGTGATTTCACCGCGCGCGAAGTGGCCGAAAGCTTCAACGCCGCCGTGGCCGATGCAGCGGCGCTCAACGCCTTCATCGTCACCACCCCCGACCATGCGCTCGCTGCCGCAGACAAGGTCGATGCGGCGCGCGCGGCGGGCGAGCCGCTGGGCGCCATGGCGGGTGTGCCGATCGGCATGAAGGACCTGTTCGCCACCCACGGCGTGCAGACCACCGCGGCGAGCCACATCCTCGAAGGCTTCACCCCCCGCTACGAATCGACCGTCTCGCAGAAGCTGTGGGACGCGGGCGCGGGGATGCTGGGCAAGCTCAATCTCGATCAGTTCGCGATGGGTTCCTCCAACGAGACGAGCTATTTCGGCAATGTCGCCTCCCCGTGGCGCAAGGCTGGTAGCAACCAGCCGATGAGCCCCGGCGGCTCCTCGGGCGGTTCGTCCTCAGCCGTCGCCGCGCGGATCGCCCCTGCTGCAACCGGAACCGACACCGGCGGCTCGATCCGGCAACCCGCCGCCTTCACCGGCATCTGCGGGATCAAGCCGACCTATGGGCGGTGTTCACGCTGGGGCATCGTCGCCTTCGCCTCCAGCCTCGATCAGGCCGGGCCGATGGCGCGCTCGGTGGAAGATTGCGCGATCATGCTCGGCGCGATGGCGGGCTTCGATCCGAAGGACGCGACCAGCCTCGACATGCCCGTGCCCGATTGGGAAGCGGCGCTGAACGCCGACCTGCGCGGCAAGAAAGTCGGCATCCCGCGCGAATACCGCATGGAGGGCACCGATCAGGCGATCCTCGATTCGTGGGAGCAGGGCAAGGCGTGGCTGAAGGACGCGGGCGCGGAGATCGTCGACGTTTCGCTGCCGCACACGAAGTATGCGCTGCCCGCCTATTACATCGTCGCCCCCGCCGAAGCATCATCGAACCTCGCCCGCTATGACGGGGTGCGTTACGGCCTGCGCGATCTGCCCGATGGCTCCGGCCTGCAAGACATGTACGCCGCCACCCGCGCCGCGGGCTTCGGGGACGAGGTCAAGCGCCGCATCCTGATCGGCACCTATGTGCTTTCGGCGGGCTTCTACGACGCCTATTACACGCAGGCGCAAAAGGTCCGCGCGCTGGTGGCCCGCGATTTCGAGCGGGCGTTTGAAGAGTGCGACGTGATCCTCGCGCCGACCACGCCGACCGCGAGCTTCCCCTTGGCCTCGATGAACGCCGATCCGCTGACGATGTATTTGAACGACGTCTTCGCCGTGCCCGCGTCGCTGGCGGGCCTGCCCGCAATGAGCGTGCCTGCGATGCTCAACGCCGAGGGCCTGCCGCTCGGCCTCCAGCTGGTCGGCCGCCCCTT
>RDXA01000108.1 GCA_004292705.1 Sphingomonadales bacterium
CGAGGCCCACGCGGCGCTCAGGGCGGCAGGTCTGCCTGCGCGAGGCGTCTAGGGCGCGCGCGGCGGGGCTGCCGGCGCGCGGTTCATTCTCCCCCTCCCCTTGCGGGAGGGGGCCGGGGGGAGGGGGCTCCGGCCAGCGGCAACGTGCGAGGCCTTTCGGCCTCGCCCCCTCCCCAACCCCTCCCGCAAGGGGAGGGGCTTTATGTGGAAGCGCGGCCAATCTATGGACAGGCCCATGGACACTCTCACCCGCCTTGAAGCGACCATCGCCCAGCGCCTCACCGCCTCGCCGGAGACGAGCTATGTCGCCAAGCTCCATGCCAAGGGGCTGGCGAAAATCGCGCAGAAGCTGGGCGAGGAAGCGACCGAAACAGTAATCGCCGCGCTCGCAGGGGATGAGCAAGAACTGGTCGGCGAAGCGGCCGATGTGCTCTTCCACCTTGTGGTGCTGCTCGCCGAAAAGGGCGTGAAGCTCGAACAGGTCTTTGCCGAACTTGACCGCCGCGAGGGCCTGTCCGGTCTCGCCGAAAAAGCTGCACGGAGCGAATAATGCCGATCGACCCGACCTTGCCCTATGATGACGCCAACATCTTCGCAAAGATTCTGCGCGGGGAAATCCCCTCACGTAAAGTCTACGAGGACGATTGGGCCTTCGCCTTCGAGGACATCAACCCGCAGGCCGAAGTGCACACGCTGGTGGTCCCCAAGGGGCGCTATGTCAGCTGGGACGATTTTTCGGCCCGCGCCTCTGACGCGGAAATCGGCGGTTTCGTGCGGGCTGTGGGCGAAGTGGCGCGGATGAAGGGGCTGGTCGAACCCGGCTACCGCCTGATGGCCAATATCGGCGCGCATGGCGGGCAGGAAGTGCCGCATCTCCACGTCCACATTTTCGGCGGACAGCCTCTGGGGCCGATGATCATGCGGCGTTAGCACGGTGGATCTGATCGCTGGTGGGACCCAATTCATCGGCAATCATCGACAAATCGCACTGTCCCGGCTTTGCAGCGATTCCCCGCTAGGCTAGGCGGTGCGTGATGACCTCTCCCAATCCTCCCGGCGGCGTCCTTGATGGCGCGCGGCATCTTTATGCGGTGCGTGTCTATTACGAGGACACAGACCTGTCGGGCATCACCTACCACGCCAATTACCTGCGCTGGTTCGAGCGGGCGCGCAGCGATCTGCTGCGACTTCTCGGCATTGATCAGCGCGCGGCGATCGAGGGCGGGGAGGGGGCCTATGCGCTATCGGAGGTGAATCTGAAATACCTCCGCCCGGCCAGGCTCGATGATGATGTGGTGATCGAAACACGCTGCACCGAGCTGGGTGCGGCCTCGTGCCGGATGCACCAGATCGCGCGGCGCGGGGAAGAAGACCTGTGCGAGGCCAGTCTTCGGGTCGGTTTCATCACTCTTGACGGCCGCCCGCGCCGTCAGCCTGCCGCTTGGCGTGCCGCCTTCCAGACTTTCATGAACAAGGATCAATGACTCCGTGACGCTTGCCCTGCTTGCTGCCGCCATTCCCGCTGTCGCCCCGACCCGGCTCGATCCGGTCGAGCTGTTCCTGCAGGCTGACATCATTGTTCAGGCGGTGATGGTCGGCCTGCTGCTGGCGAGCGTGTGGGTGTGGATGATCATCGTCTCCTTCTCGATGCGCATCGGCGCGCTCGGCAAGAAGTCGCGCGCCTACGAGGCCGAGTTCTGGGAACAGCGCGACCGTGAGGCGCTGCTGACCAGGCAGGTGAGGAAGGACGTCCCCGCCGCCCGTGTCGCCGCCGCCGGGCTCGATGAATGGCGCAAGTCCACCGCCAAGCAGCCGGTCGACCGGGACGCGACCCGCCAGCGGATTGCCGCCGCGATGGACAGCCAGATTGCCGAGGAAGCCGACGCGTTGGCCGGGCGACTGAACTTCCTCGCCACGGTCGGATCGGTTGCGCCCTTTGTCGGCCTGTTCGGCACGGTGTGGGGGATCATGAACAGCTTCTT
>RDXA01000232.1 GCA_004292705.1 Sphingomonadales bacterium
TTGCAGCCCGGTGAGGTTCGACGCGTGGTTGGTGTAGAAGCCGATCACGCCCTCGCGCGCGATCTGCACCGCGGTGAAGGCTCCGAAACCTGCGAACAGGAGAGCCGCGGCTGCCACGCTCCCGGTCTCGCGCTTTGCGCCGAGAATGGTAAGAACGGCGATCAGCCCGCCGACCAGCGGGGCGATCCAGATCATTTCGTAGGTCGTCATAGCCGTTTCTCCGTTTGATGTAGCGGTTGCTACAATGGGTGATAGGGCTATGTAGCGAACGCTACAAGAGGAAAATGCCGCCCCCATGCCGCAACCGCAATTGTCCCGCGAAACACTGCTGCCGAGGCTTGCTGCGCATGTGCTCGAACACGGGCTGGGCGGGGCGAGCCTGCGCCCGCTGGCACGCGCTGCGGGCACCAGCGACCGGATGCTGATCTACCATTTCGGCAACAAGGAGACGCTGATCACCGAACTGCTCGGCTATATCGCGGGGCTCTATGCGGGGGCGCTCGATGCGGCGCTCGGCAGCGATCGCCCGGCGACCCGGCAGGACTGCCTCGCGCGCATCCTCGCCGAGGGGAGCAAGCCCGCGATGCAGGCGTTTCTGGTGCTGTGGTGGGATATCGTCGCGGGCGCGGCGCGGGGCGTGCCGGGCTATCGCGAGGCGGCGCAGGAGATGATGACACGCCAGCTTGCATGGCTTGAAGGGCAGATGCCGGCCGATGATCCCGATCCGGCAGGCGGCGCGCGCTATCTCATGACCCTGATCGAAGGCGCGCTGATGCTCGGCGCGGTGGGGCATGACGACACCGCACAGCAAGGCCTGCTTGCGAGCGGCCTCGCCTCGCCCTAAGCAGCGCGGCATGAAGAAGACCACCGGCATGGACCGCGCCGCCACCGCAAGCTGGCGCCCCGCAACCCGCGCACTGCGCGGCGGCACCTGGCGTTCCGAACATGGCGAGACCAGCGAGGCGCTGTTCCTCACCTCGGGCTACACCTACGACGACGCCCAGACCGTTGCCGATCGCTTCGCGGGCACCGCGCAGGGAATGACCTATTCGCGCCTCCAGAACCCCACCGTTGCCATGCTCGAAGAACGCATCGCGCTGATGGAGGGGGCGGAAGCCTGCCGCACGCAGGCAACCGGGATGGCCGCGATGACGGCGGCGCTGCTCTGCCAACTGTCCGCAGGCGACCACGTGGTCGCCGCGCGCGCCGCCTTCGGCAGCTGCCGCTGGCTGGTCGATACCCTGCTGCCGAAGTTCGGGATCGAAACGACGGTGATCGACAGTGCCGACAACGCTGCGTGGGAGGCCGCGATCCGGCCCAACACCAAGGTGTTCTTCTTCGAGACCCCGGCCAACCCGACACTCGACATCGTCGACCTCGCTTACGTCTGCGGCCTCGCCCGCGCGCACGGGATCACCAGCGTGGTCGACAATGCCTTCGCCTCGCCGGTGCTCCAGCGCCCGATGGCGTTCGGCGCCGATGTGGTGGCCTATTCCGCCACCAAGCTGATGGACGGGCAGGGCCGGGTGCTGGCGGGGGCGATCTGCGCCAGCAAGCAGTGGATCGACGAGGTGCTGATGCCGTTCCAGCGCAACACCGGCCCGACGCTCAGCGCCTTCAACGCCTGGGTCGTGCTGAAGGGGCTGGAGACGCTGCCGATGCGCGCCTTCAAGCAGTCCGAACAGGCCGTGGCGCTGGGCCAGTTCCTCGAACCGCGTATCACCCGAGCGGGCGGGCATCTGCTCCACCCCGGCCTGCCCAGCCACCCGCGCCACAACCTCGCGCTTGCGCAGATGGACGCGACCGGCCCGATCTTCGCGCTCGACGTGGGCACCCGCGCCCGCGCCTTCGCGCTGCTCGATGCGCTGAAGCTGGTCGATATCTCGAACAATATCGGCGATGCCCGCAGCCTGATGTGCCACCCCGCCTCCAGCACCCACGCCGGGCTGACCGACGAGGCCCGCGCGTCGGGCTGGAAGACATCGCCGATCTCACCGAAGACATGGACCAGGCGCTCGCTGCGGCGGGCATGTGAGGATGAACCGACATGGCCAAACGCGTTGAACTCGTCTTCGATTTCGTCTCGCCCAACGCCTACCTGATCTGGTGGCCGCTGCGCGAATTGCTGAACCGTTACGAGGCGGAGCTGGACGTGATCCCCGTCTTCCTCGGCGGGATGCACAAGCTCACCGGCAATGCCCCGCCGATGATCCGCGACGCCGAGGTGAAGGGCAAGAACGACTACGCCATGCTGGAAATGCAGCGCTTCATCACGAAGCACGACCTCGGGCGGTATCGCCTTCACCCGCAATTCCCGTTCAATTCGATCACCTTGCAGCGGATGCTCTACGCCGCCGATCAGGACGGGCGCGGGGTGCAGTTTGCCGAAAGCCTGCTGCGCCCGATCTGGGAGGAGGGGATCGACGTCACCTCTCCGCAAGCGATTGGCGCGGCGGTGACGGCGGCGGGCTTTGACGCCGCCGACCTGCTGGCCCGCGCCCAGAGCGACGCGGTGAAGCAGGGCCTTGCCGCCAACACCGACGCAGTGGTCGCCCGCGGCGCCTTCGGCGTCCCGACGATGTTTGTGGGGCCGAAGGGCAAGGGCGAGATGTTCTTCGGCAAGGAACGCCTGGGGCAAATCGAGGAACTGCTGGCGAAGGGCTAGGCGGGTCCGTGCCCACCCCCAACCCCTCCCGCAGGCGGGAGGGGAGTATCAGCGAACAACGCCCCCTCTCGCTTGCGGGAGGGGCGCGAGACTTGGCGGCTTGCCGCCTAGTCGCAGCGGG
>RDXA01000233.1 GCA_004292705.1 Sphingomonadales bacterium
CAAGGGCGCAAGGCTGATCGGTCGGCATATCCGCGACCATGCGGTGCAGTGGGACAGTCTGATCGCATCGCCCGCCGTGCGGGTGAAGCTTACGCTGGAAGCCGCGCTGCCCGATATGCCGGTGATCTATGACCAGCGGCTCTATCTCGCCAGCTTCGACACCATTGTCGAGACCATCGAAGCCCATGCCGGCTCGGGCGCGGATGAGGCCGAGGCTATCCTGATTTCGGGCCACAACCCCGGGCTTCAGGACGTGCTGCTGGAACTGGTCGCGCCGGGCAAGGAAAACGCGCTGTTCAAGGAAGCGGTGGTGAAATTCCCGACCGCTGCCTACGCCGTGCTGGAATGCGATATCGAACACTGGAGCGAGTTGAAGCGTTATTGCGCCGAGCTGGTCCACTTCGTCCGCCCCCGGGATCTGGATCCGGAACTGGGGCCGGAAACTTAAGTCGCAACTTAAGTCACCGGCACCACGTTATCGTCCGAATTGCGGTCGATATAGAAGTTGTAGGGATCAATCCCGGCGAAGGTCGGCTTCGTCCCCGTCACCACTTCCACGACCTGCTTGCCTGCCCGGATCGGCGAACGCTGCATCGACAACACGTTGGCCTTGGCAAAGGCACCCTCTCCGGGCCGTTCGGTAAAGACGCCCACCTCGATGCTTTCGGCGAGCTTCGCGGGGGTTTCCTTGCCCTTGCCATCGGCTGTGAACTTACCCGCCTCGATCGTGATGCGGGTGCGCCAGCGGCCAGCGGCCAGCTTCGTCGTCACCGCTTCGGACGCTTTGAGATCATAGAGGGTGATGCGCTCGAACAGGTCGGTGATCAGCGCCTGATCTTCGGGCGTTTTGGCCTCCTTGCGCAGCTCGGCAATCAGATCGAGGCTGCGCGGATAAGGCGCGCTCTTGAACTTGTAGCGCCCGATCAGCCGCGCCAGCGCGCGGTTGACCGCATCCTCGCCCAGCCGGTGCTGGAGCAGATACATCGCGATCCCGCCCTTGTTGTAATGGATGTGCTGCTGGTTCTCGACCCGCATCAGGGGCTGTTCATCCAGCACATCGCCCTGCCGCCCGGCAAGATAGCGATCAAGCTCGAACTTGAGAAAGCGGCGGATCTTGTCCTCGCCATAAAGCTGTTTCATCACCATCAGCGCGCTGTATTCGGCGAGGGTTTCGGACAGCATGGTGGACCCCTGCATATCCCCGCCCACGATCTGGTGCGCCCAGTACTGGTGGCCGACTTCGTGTGCGGTGACGAAGGTGACGTAATCGATCTTGTCCGGATCGCGCACGTCGGCGGCAAAGCCGATGCTTTCGGAATAGGGCATGGTGCCCGCGAACGCCTGCGCGAAGCTCTGGTAACCCGGAAACTCGATGATCCGCGCATAGCCGAACTGGTAGGGCCCGAAATTGCGCTGGTAGTAGGCCAGCGACGTTTTCAGCGCCTTTTGCATCGCGGGCACGTTCCAGTCGTGCTTGGGGTCATAATAGACGCTGAGGCGCACCGGCCCTGCCATCTCCTCGGCCACGGCATAGCGCGCCGATTGCACCGAGAAGAAGTTGAGGATCGGCGCAGGCGACTGGAATACCGCGATGCGGCGACCATCCTTGACCGCATCCGAGATCTTGTTGCCCGGCGCGATCGGGGTCTGGTCGGCTGAGGTTGAGACGGTGATCTTCGAATTGACCCAGTCGGCACCGATGTAGTTACGCACCTGCGCCGAGGTGTCCTCGAGCTTGGCCATGCGCTGCTCTGCGGGGAGCCCCTGACGGCGGCGCGCGGTGCGGTCCTGCAACACCACGTTGCGGTCCATCCCGATGATCGGCGCGAAGGCGAAGTTGCTCACGAAAGTGCCGTTGTCGACGATATCGGTCGCCGCCCCGCTATTGGCAAAGCCTTGCCGCCAGATGTCGCTCGTGAAATCGAGCCGCGTGGTGGCCCCCGGCGCGAGCGGCGTGGCGAAAC
>RDXA01000410.1 GCA_004292705.1 Sphingomonadales bacterium
ATGAACACGCCGGCAAAGGCAAAGCTCAGCCCCACCGGATCGCCCGCATCTGACGGCGCGCCAATGGCGAGGCCGACGCCGCCCAGCGCCAACGCCATGCCGAGCCCGCGCCGCCAGCGCACCTCCTCGCCCAGGAACAGGATCGCAAACAGCACAGTGAGCGGCGCGCCCGAGAGGTTGACGATCCCCACGGCGGAGGGGCTCGCGGTCTGCAAGCCGATGAATTGCAGGCCGAAGCTGCCCCCGGTGATGGCAAAGCCGATGGCAAGCACCAGCAGCAGGCGATCAGGCTTCTGGCGCAGCAGAAGCGGGAACAGCACGGCAAGCACCACGCCCGAACGCAGCACCGTATAGAACAGTGGCGGCAGGCCAAGCGTGCTGACCGCGATCTTGCTGACCACGACATTCATCGCCCAGGCGACATTGCAGAACAGCATGATGCCCAGCGCGGAGAGAGGCAGGCTTTTGGGCATCAGGGCGAAATGCTGCCGAGCACCTCGCGCACGACGTCAGCAGGCAGGCTTGTGCGCAGTTCTTCCCGCCACACGGTGGCAACCGCATCGGATGGCGCGCGCCAGTCGCCCCTCGGGGAAAGCGCACCCGCCGAAGACACCTTCGGCCCGTTGGGCAGCGCGCTGCGCTTGAATTGCGAGAAACCGAAGAACCGCGCGCAAAAGCGGTCCAGCCAGTGCGTGATGGCGGCAAGGTCGTAGATATTCTTCGCCGCGTCCGGGAAGCCCGCCGGCCAAAGTCCGCTCTGCGCATCCTGCCACGCGTGCCACGCTAGAAACGCCACTTTGGACGGGCGCTGGCCAAAACGGATCACGTGGTGGAGGAAGAAGTCGTTGAGTTCATAGGGCCCGACCAGCGCCTCGGTTGATTGCATCTGCCCGTCTGCGCCCGGCGGCACCAGTTCGGGACTGATCTCGGTGCCGAGAATGTCACGCAGAACCCCGGCGCAGGCATCGTCGAACTGGCCGGTCGTGATCGTCCACCGGATGAGATACTGGATCAGCGTCTTGGGCACGCCCGCATTGACCCCGTAGTGGCTCATGTGGTCGCCCACGCCATAGGTGCACCAGCCCAGCGCCAACTCGCTGAGATCGCCGGTGCCAACCACAAAGCCGCCATGCTGTCCGGCGAGGCGGAACAGGTAATCGGTGCGCAGCCCCGCCTGAACATTTTCGAAGGTGACATCGTGGATCGGCGCACCGCTCGCAAAGGGGTGGCCGATATCCTCGAGCATCTTCTGGGCGGCGGGGCGGATGTCGATCTCGCCCGCCGTGATGCCCATCGCCGCCATCAGTTTGTGAGCATTGGCCTTCGTGCCGTCCGACGTGCCGAACCCCGGCATGGTGTAGCCCCGGATGGTGCTCCTCGGCAGGCCCAGCCGGTCGCAGGCCTTGGCGGCGACGATCAGCGCGTGGGTGCTGTCGAGCCCGCCGGAAATCCCGATCACAAGGCTTTTCGCGCCGGTGGACTCGATCCGCCGCATCAGGGCGTCGACCTGGATGTTGAACGCCTCGTAGCAATCCTCGTCGAGCTTCTCCGGCCGATCAGGCACGAAGGGAAAGCGCGCGATGGGGCGTACAAGGCCGATGTCACCCGGCGCAAAGGCATGTTCAAACACGACCTTGCGATAGGTATCTTCCGGCCGCCCGGCCCACTCGGCGGCATCGGCGAAGGTCTGGTTGCGCATCCGTTCAGCGGCGAGGCGCTCGGTGTCGATATCGACGATCGTGAGATCGCCGGCCCGGTCGAACCGGGCGGACTGGGCAAGCAGATCGCCCATCTCGTAGATCACGCCCTGCCCGTCCCACGCCAGATCGGTGGTGCTCTCGCCGTGGCCGCTTGCCGCATAGACATAGGCGGCAATGGCGCGCGCGGCGCTCGATCGGCAATGCAGGTGGCGATCATCCGCGCGGCCGATGGTGACGGGCGAGGCCGAGAGGTTGCACAGGATCAGTGCACCCGCCAGCGCGGCAGTCATCCCCGGCGGGATCGGCGCCCAGAAATCCTCGCAGATTTCGACGCCGAAGCGGAATCCCGGAAGGTTGGCTGCGGCAAACACCAGATCGGTGCCGAACGGTGCCTCCTCGCCTGCCACCCCGATCCACAGATCGGTGCAGCCGCGCCCGTGGGCGAAATGGCGCTTTTCGTAGAATTCGCGGTAATTGGGCAGGAAGCTCTTGGGCATCACGCCCAGCACCTGCCCCTGCGCGATCACCACCGCGCAATTGTAAAGCTTGTCCGCCCGCCGCAGCGGCGCGCCCACCACCAGCACCGGGTGCAGCTCGGCCGAGGCCGCGACCACTTCGGCCAGCGCCTGCTCGACCCGCTCGATCAGCGCATGCTGGAGCAGAAGATCGTCGATCGCATAGGACGACAGCGTGAGTTCGGGGAACACCACCAGATCGACATTGGCCGCGTGCGCCTTGCGCGCCTCATCGAGAACGCCTTGCGTGTTGTAGGCGACATCAGCAGTCCGGCTGCACGGCGTTGCCGTCGCCACGCGCACGAAGCCGTGTTCGTGGCAATCGTAGAAGGGGTGCGAGGTGTCGTTCATGATCGCAGGCCGCTCCGGGTCAGTGTGTCAGTGCCTCTAGCGGCTAATCCGTGCGGTTCCTAGCAGGGGTGCCAAAAGTCCTGCTTGTGCGCGGCCAAGCCATTCGATGGGCGTAGGGTGCTTGCGCGTGCGGCGGCAAGGCCCCAAGTGTCGCGCGACAGCCAACAGGAGCCGCACACATGGCCGACGCAACCTATACCCCGCCCGCCGTCTGGAGCGCCGATACCGTCTCGGGCGGGCGCTTTGCCAGCATCAACCGGCCGACAGCGGGCGCGCGCGAGGAACGCGAGCTGCCGGTCGGGGCACATCCTTTCCAGCTTTATTCGCTCGCCACGCCCAACGGGGTGAAGGTGACGATCATGCTCGAGGAACTGCTCGAGGCCGGGCATGCGGGCGCGGAGTATGATGCCTGGACCGTCAATATCGGCGCGGGCGAACAGTTCGGCAGCGGCTTTGTTGGCGTGAACCCCAACTCCAAGATCCCCGCGCTCCTCGACCGCAGCGATCCCGATGCACCCTTTCGGGTGTTCGAAAGCGGTGCGATTCTCGTCCACCTCGCCGAAAAGTTCGGGATGTTCCTACCCACCGACCCGGCTGTGCGCGCGGAGGTGCTGAGCTGGGTGTTCTGGCAGGTCGCCAGCGGCCCCTTCATCGGCGGCGGCTTCGGCCATTTCTACGCCTATGCGCCCGAGAAATACGAATATCCGATCAACCGCTACGCGATGGAAACCAAACGCATCTTCGACGTCGCGGACAAGCGGCTGGCACAGAGCCGGTTCCTTGCGGGCGACGAATACACTCTCGCCGACATCGCGAACTTCCCGTGGCTGGCGCCTTTCACAACTGGCACGATCTACAATGATGCGAAAACGTTTCTGTCCATCGACGAATACGAGCACGTCGGACGCTGGGTGAAGGAGATCGCCGCGCGCCCGGCGGTGCAACGCGGGCGGATCGTCAACAAGGTGTGGGGCGATGAGGACACGCAGTTGAAAGAACGCCACTCGGCCGCAGACTTCGAAGGCAAACGGCTCGACTGAGCGGGCCAGCGGAAAAGCGGGCGCTGGCTTGTCTTCGCCCCCTTCACAACCCGGTTTCACACGCTATAGAGCGCGGCTCTTGCTGGGGCGTAGCCAAGCGGTAAGGCAGCGGTTTTTGGTACCGCCATGCGAAGGTTCGAATCCTTCCGCCCCAGCCAAGTCACCTCAAATTCGAAGGAAACCGGATTTTGCGGCCATAGCCGCGGAACCGCCGCGGGCCTCACAATAGCGACGTCAGCAGACCCTGCGAAGGGCATTGCGCGGCGATGATCGCTCGCGGCGAGAGGTATCAGACACGCCGAACGTCGACGGCCAAGCCCATCGAGACCGATGAAGACAGGGCCCGATAGACCTTCCCGGTCGGTCGCATGTGTCACGTCCATCCCGGCTGACACACCGTAGGTGGAGCGAGGCTGGCACAAAAAAAGGCGCGGTTGCCCGCGCCTTTTTCGTTGCCGTGAAGGCTGGCTTACCAGCGATAGTCGCTGCCGCAATCATTGCCGCCCGAGCCCTTCTTGGAACCCTTCTTCGAGCCCTTCTTGGAACCCTTCTTGGAACCCTTCTTCGAGCCCTTCTTGGAACCCTTCTTCGAGCTGTGGCCGTCGTCGCAATCGCAGCCGCCGCCGCCCGAAACTTCGACGAGTTCACCACCGGTCAGTTCACGCATTTCGAATCTCCTTTTAGTTCGATCATGTCGATCTGTTGATCTGTGGTGCAGAAAATAGTGCAAAAAGGATCGCCGATCTTCTTCAAAACCGGGCTTTTAAATTCACCCCCGAACAACGAGTTTGTAGATAAGGCGAAATCAGGAGGGCTGCAACTGAAACGTAAGTCGAAACGGCTAATGGCTTTTCGGTGTCTAAAATTGGGACACCGGCGTCCCATACCTTACCAATGTCACGATGATTCTCGCGGGCCAAACATCCGCCCGATTCTGATCAAAGTTATGAAAAATAAAGATATTTTGATGCCTACACAGGTGATCGGATCGATCCCGACCCGTAGTCGGCCCGTAGCCTGGCAAACTACGTCTTGAAGACGCTTCCGATGATCTCGGCCCGCCGGGCGAGTCGCAGCGGCTTCATCGCACCATCGGCAAACTCGAGCACGATATCGGCACGCTGCACAAGCAAATCGCCATGACTGATCACCACACGGGTGGTCGGCAGGGACGCAAGCATATCGGCAATAGCGGCTTCGTTCTCGTGATCGAGATTGGCGGTGCCTTCATCAAGAAACAGGACATCGGGACTGCGATACAATTCGCGCGCCAGCAGAATCCGCTGCCGTTGACCCGCCGACAATGAACTGCCCATGTCGCCGATCAGGGTCTGGTAACGCATCGACATATTTGTGATCGTGTCATGGATGCGCGCCCTCTCGGCGACCTCTTCGATCCGGGCATAATCGGGGCGTTCTTCGAAGAAGCTGATATTGTCGGCGATAGTGCCTGACAGCAGCTGGTCATCCTGCATGACCGCGCCGATCCGGTCACGCCAAGAAGCCATGCTGGCAGGACCGAGCGGCTTGCCATCGATCAGGATGCGTCCCGAGTTGGGAGCAAGGAGGCCCAGCATGGCGCGCATCAGTGTGGATTTGCCGCAGCCCGATGCCCCGACAATCGCCACCATCTTCCCGGCCGGAATCTCGAAGGACAGGTCGCTGAACACCGGCTGTTCGTTCTTCGAGTAGGAGTAGGTGAGGTTCTGGACTGAAATCGCGGGAGCCCCGAGTGGCTGCCGGGGCGAGGCGGGCGCGATATCTTCGGGCCGTTCAGCCACGATGTCGGCGAGCCGCTCCATGTGCAGGCCCAGCAGGCGCCACTGCTCGAGATGGTCGAACATCGAGGTCGCACTGGCCATGAAACTGGATTGATAGGCGAGAAACGCCAGCAGCAGGCCGATCGACATCTCGTTGGCAACGATGGCCGAGGCTCCGAACAGGACGATGAGCAGATACTGTCCGTTGGCAATAGCGCCTTCGAGATAGTCCTGAAGGATATGATAGATGCCCGACCGATAGTTGGCGGTGATGACGTCGGCATAGCGGTTGCGCCATCCGGCCTCGCGCGCGGCCTCGTTGCGATGCAGCTTGATCGCACGCACCGACCGCATGGTTTCCATCACGAAAGTGTCTTCACTGGCATTGGCCATGATCTCCTCTTCCGTCCGGCGGCGAAGGGCTGGATAGAGGATCAGGTGGATGGCCAGATAAAGCAGGGTTCCGAAGACCACGAGGAGCGTGAGCGGCACGCTGATCATGGCCATGACAATAATGGTGGTGATGCCCAGCAAAGCATCGACAAGCGCGTTGACGAGGCCCTGCGTGAGCACCTCCTCGATCGGCTTGATCGAGCCGAGCCGCGACATCAGATCGCCGACATGGCGGCTCTCGAAGAACTTGACCGGCAGGCGCAACAGATGCCGGAACACATTGCCGCCAAGCTGGAAGGTGATGCTTTGTCCGAGGGTCAGGACGACCCAGGATCGCAGCGCCCTGATGGTCAGGTTGACCAAGTGGAGCAGGCCGAAGCCGGCGACCAGCAGCAGCAGCAGGTTCACGTCCGACTGTCCGATCGCTTCGTCGATGGTCAGCTGCATGAAGAACGGCAAGGCGAGTGTCGTTACCTGCATCAGCACGGACAGAACGAGCACCTGGATGAAAGCGCCGCGGAAATTGACCAGCTTGCCCCACATGTCCGACAGGCGCAGCGTCACGCGTGCTTCGACGGGCTGGAAATCGGACGTCGGGGTAAGCTCAAGCGCGACGCCGGTGAAGTGCCGGTCAACCTTCTTGCGCGACATGTGCCGCCGCCCGCCTGCGGGGTCGAGAATCACTACCCCTTTGCGGCCAACGGACTCCAGCACAACGAAGTGGTTCAGATCCCAGTGCAGGATTGCCGGCAACTGGAGTTGTTCGATCTGATCAAGCTCAAGTCGCAGCGCCCGCGGCGAAAGGTCGAGATGGCCGGCGATCTGAATGATCTGGCCCAGCGTCATGCCCTTCATCGAGATCGGGAAATGGCGACGCAGTCCGCCAATATTCACCTTGTGCCCGTGATGCGACGCGATCATCGCAAGGCAGGCGAGGCCGCATTCTGCCGCTTCGGCCTGAAGGACCGGTCGGATTGTGCGTTTCCATGGCCAGTCGAACTCGGTCATGACCGGATCGCCCGCAAAACAGGATCGAAAATCACACTCCAAAGGCTGCGGTTCTCGAGAATCAGGTTTGCCGAAAGCGTCATCCCGGCGCGCAGACGTTCAGCAAAGATCCTGTCCTTCTGGCCCTCCAGATCGAGGCGCACCTTGACGCGGAACATCGGCTCGTTCGCCGGGGCTGGCGCGGCAAAGCCTTCGGGCAATTCAGTGGGCACGGGGGATACCCATGTCACCGTGCCGGAACCGGTGCCATATTTCTGGTAGGGAAAGGCATCAAACATCAACCGGACATCCTGCCCGGCCTTGACGAAGCCGACGGCGCTGGTGGGCGCGAAGAGTTCAACCTCCAGTTGGGATTGCTCAGGAATGACCGTGGCGACGATATCGGCATCGCGCACATCCACGCCCGCGCGCGCTGGCAGATCGCCCACGAGACCCGCCATCGGTGCTGTCAACTGCAGCTTGTCCTCGCGCATCAGGCGTGCGCGTTCCTCGGCCAGAGCGGACATCCGTTGCACGATTTCTGAGCCGGACTGATCAGTGCCGATGGCGCGCGAGCCGATCTGTGCTTCGACCGTGCGCAGGGTTTCGCGTTGCGAGATCAGCCGTTCGTTGATCGCTTCAAGGTCGAGCTTGCGGGCCAGCACATCGGCCTGCCTGTCCTCGACCTCTTGTTTGGTCGAAGCCCCCTGCTTGGCCAGCCTCACTGACCTCTGGTACTTGTCTTCCAGCAACCTGATCTGCGAGGCGACCAGCGCCTTTTGCCGTTCAAGCGAAGCCAGCGACTGGGTAAGGCCGGCCCGCTGGGTCTTGAGCGATCCGACTTCGGACTGGCCGAGCGCTTCCGAAAGGCTCTTCTGGCGCTCAAGCTCACGATACTGGGTGTCGATTTCGGCGAGCTGGCTGGCGATGCCCTCGCCTCCGGAGTCCCGGCCCTGCGCGATCTGAAGGGTAGCGACAACCGTGCCCTTTTCCACACGCTGCCCCTCACGCACATTGAGTTCGACAATCTTGCCAGCCCGTGGCGCAACGACACTGGCGGCGTTGACCGAATAGGTGACGGCACCGCGCACCTGCGCCTTTTTGGCAAAGCTTCCGACCGACAGGAAGGCAATCATCGCAACAACCACAGCCAGTAACAGCCCGGTGTACAGGCGCGAGCTGGGAGGGACCGCGGCGATAACCGTTCCTGTGAGCTTGTTGCGACCAGCATCGATCGCTTCCTGTCTGAACAGTGAGCTTGCCATTCCGGCCCCTATTGCACCAATGCCGAACGCTTAATGTGGAATGGTAAAATCGGCATTAAGCTAAATACCTTTGAAGGCGACCAGCGGCAAATCATGCTTTCCGGATTTGAAACCATTTTCGGCTAGCGTGACGTGATGAACCTGCGGCACGCCTATTCTTCACACCTTGTCATAGCCACGCTTCTGCTGGGTGGCTGCGCTCCGCAGGTCCGGCTTGCGGTCGCGCCTGAGATCATGTCCCAGGACTGGCACGTTGACAGCACCGCCGCGGACATGGTGCCGTCGGCCGCGCAGACTTGGACCGCATTCGGGTCGCATGATCTTGACCAGCTGATTGAGCAGGCACGCCAGTACAACACCGACATCGCCCAAGCCTCGGCGCGGATCGATCAGGCCAAAGCAGTGCTGGGGGTGGTGCGTGCGGGCAACGGCCCTGTGCTCGGGGCCAGTATCGGAGCGCAATCCAACGCGCGCGGCGGCGCGGGCGAAAACAGCTTTCGCGATACCTTTATCTCCGGCGAAGTGGATATCAGCTACACGCTCGACATCTCGGGGAAGCTCCGGGCGCGCAAGCGGGCCGCATTTGCGCGGTTCAGCGCTGCCGGGCATGAGCGCGATGCAATCCGCCTTGTCGTCGAAGCGCAGGTGGCCGAGCTGTTCGTGCAATACACGTCGCTGGGGCAACAGATTGCGCTCGCACGCGAATCTCTAACCAGCGCCCGCGAGTTCGAGCGCATCCTCAAACTGCGCGCTCGGGAAGGATTGACCAGCGAGGTCGATGCTGTGCTCCAGGCGTCGCAGGCCGATGCAATCGAGGTCGAGATTTCACGCCTGACCGAGCGGCGCGAGCAGACTTCGAACGCTTTGGCCGTGCTGGTCGGAAAGGAGGCCCCGACCTTCCGCCCCCCGCAGGTTCCGCTCAATGCTCTGGCTGCGCCGCGGTTTGTGCCCGCACCGCCGGGCGAGCTGATTTTCCGCCGCCCCGATCTTCTGGCCGCCGAAGCGATGATCGCTGCCGCCAATGGCGACGTTGGCGAAGCGCGTGCCGCTTTTGTGCCCGACATCTCCTTGTCGATCGGCAGCTTTGTCGACAGCGCCACCAATGGCGGGCTGCTGAAGCCTGGCCTGTTGCTGGCTGGTCAGGTCGTGGGCATGATCTTCGATAACGGATCGATGCGAAACGAAGTGTATCGCGCCTCCGCCGCTCAAGTTGAGGCGGTGGAGGAGTATCGCGGCGCGCTTCTGCGGGCGCTGGCCGATGTGCAGGACAGCCTTGTTGCGCAACGCGAAACGACGCGGCGTGTTGCACTGCTGGAAAACTGGGTGCTTGCCGCACAGCGTAACGCCGCACTCGCGCGGGACCGGTTCATGGCGGGGAGCGAGCCGTACAACTCGGTGCTCGAAGCGGAGCAGCGCTACGTTGATACCGCCGATGCCTTGGTTGTCGCTCGGCAGGAGGCGCTGTTTGCGTCGATAGCCATTTTCAGAGCGATGGGCGGGGCTCCGGTTTCTGCTGGCCCATCAGGCAGCATCGCCGAAGCATCACGGTAGCTGCTCCGCGTGTCGCTCATCAAGAACGACACGCGGCGCAACAAATGACCTGTCAGCCTTCGAGTTTCCTGGCGAAGCGAAAGATGTCGCGATGTTCTTCGGGCAGAGCTTCCAGCTCCGAGGCCGTGATGCCGATGGCCGCATGGGACTCGAACGCCAGCGTGTCCTTGAACCACGGCAGGCTGTAGCTGAGGAACACCAGCGGCCGGTTGTGGCTGGCCTTGCACGGCATCCCGCCATGATAGAGCCGGTAATCGAAGGTCAGCGCGCTGCCGGCCTTGGTGTAAATCTTCAGCGGCTCACCCTGCCATTGATAGTCGGTTTCGGTGCGATGGGTGTTTTCCCAAAGCTGCGTGCCGCCGGCTTCCTCGTCGAGGTCAATCAGCGGGATCAGCGTGGTGGTGGCATAGGTCG
>RDXA01000234.1 GCA_004292705.1 Sphingomonadales bacterium
GGCGCGCCTTCGGGGTGGCTTTGGTAATGCCCCTCCATCGCCATCACCTTGGCAGGCTGATGCTCGAGCGTGTTGAGGCCGTGCATGTCGCCCGCGAAAATCTGCGCCGGGGTGACGATGGCCGCCATCCACATCGCCATCGAGAACATTTTCCGCGCGTGCGGATTGGCCTTGTCCTTCAGCAGGTGCCAAGCGCCCACCGCGCCGACCACAAAGGCGGTCGTCAGGTAAGCGGCCATCACCGTATGCACGAGGCGATAGGGGAAGCTGGGGTTGAAGACGATGTCCCACCAGCTTGGGCCCGGCAGGAATTGTCCATTGGCGCCGATCTCATAGCCCGTCGGCGTCTGCATCCAGCTGTTCACCGAGAGGATCCAGAAGGCCGAAACGAAGGTGCCGAGCGCCACCATCAAGGTCGCGGCGAAGTGCAGCTTCTTGCCGACCTTGTTCATCCCGAACAGCATCACGCCGAGGAAACCCGCTTCGAGGAAGAACGCCGTCAGCACCTCGTAGGCCATCAGCGGGCCGATGACGGGGCCGGCCTTGTCGGAGAACACCGACCAGTTGGTGCCGAACTGGTAGGACATGACGATGCCCGAAACGACACCCATCGCAAAGGCGATCGCGAAGATCTTCAGCCAGTACTTGAACAGGTCGAGATAGACCGGTTTGCCTGTCTTCAGCCACAGCCCCTCCAGCACCGCAAGGTAGCTGGCCAGCCCGATCGAGAATGCCGGGAAGAAGAAGTGGAAGCTCACCGTGAAGGCGAACTGGATCCGTGCGAGCAACAGAGCGTCGAGGTTCTCAAGCATGATCAGTAGCTAATTCCCTGGCGACGCCGATCAATTGCATTTGGCGCATCGCAGATACGGTTTACTGCCAAAAGGGTTGCAGCGCGCGGTTCAGATAAGTCCCCGGGCTTCGTCCGGTATGGGCGCTGGCGCTTCCTCGCCGGTATCGAGCGCCAGATCGGCAAAAGCGCTATCCTGCGACAGGAACACCCGGCCCGAAAGCTCGTCGAGGAAATGGCTGCGCTTGAGGCGGTCCATCACCGGGCCTTTCACTTCGGACAGGTGCAGGCTGATATTCCCGTCCGCGAGGCGGTGGTTGATCGCCTCAAGGCTCTCGAGCCCCGACGCGTCGATCGCATTGACCGCGCTGCACATCAGTACCACGTGGCGCAAGGCAGGGCGCTCGGCGACCTGTTCGAGCACATATTCCTCAAGCCAGCGGGCGTTGAGATAGGTGAGGCTCTCGTCGATCCGGATCGACAGCAGATGCGGCAAGGTCAGCACCGTGTGACGCTCGACATTGCGGAAATGCCCGGTGCCCGGCACCCGGCCGACAATCGCGGCGTGGGGCCGGCTGGCGCGCCACAGGTAGAGCAGCAGGCCGACTGCGACACCCGCGATCACCCCCAGCTCTACCCCTGCGACCAAAGTGATGCCGATGGTCGCGGCGTGGGCAGCGAAATCGGCTTTGGAATAGGCCCAGAGCTGGCGGGGGGTCTTGAAGTCGACAAGGCTGAGCACCGCGACGATTATGGTCGCCGCCAGCGTTGCGTTGGGCAGGTGGAACAAGAGCGGGGTAAGGAACAGGCTCGCCAATGCGATGCCTACTGCGGTGAACGCACCCGCCGCCGGGGTCTGCGCCCCTGCATCAAAGTTCACAACCGATCGCGCGAAGCCTCCGGTGACCGGGTAGCCACCGGACAGAGCCGAAGCGATGTTGCTCGCGCCTAGACCGATCAACTCCTGATCCGGCACGATCCGCTGGCGACGCTTGGCCGCGAGTGTCTGCGCGACCGAGACGCTCTCGACAAAGCCGATCACCGAGATCAGCAGCGCGGGCACCCACAGGGATTGGAGCAGGCCGAGGTCGGTGGATGGCAGGGCAAAGGGCGGCAGGCCCCGCGGGATCGCGCCGACCACCGAGACGCCCTGCCCTTCCAGCCCG
>RDXA01000235.1 GCA_004292705.1 Sphingomonadales bacterium
GGGGATGATAATCGGCAAGATCGGCAGGTGCTGGGCGAGAGTCACGGCTGAGCGTCCTCGCCACGTTGATCGCCCAAGCCGTCCTGTCGGTCGGATGGCACCGCGTCACCATCGACATGATCGCTGCCGGTCTCAAGGAAGCTGCGCAAGGCGAGGATCACCACGAAGGCCGTCATGCCGAAGGTGATGACAATTGCCGTCAGCACCAGCGCCTGCGGCAGCGGGTCGGTATAGTCGGTGACGGCCTTGTCCCAGATGGGGGGTCGGTTCAGCACCAGTCGTCCGCTGGCGAACAGAAACAGATTCACCGCATAGGACAGCAATGTCAGACCCAGCACCACCTGAAAGGTGCGGGCGCGCAGGGCAAGGAAGATCCCGCCTGCCACCAGCACGCCAATGGCGCTCGCAAGGAGGAACTCGTAGCTCATGCCTCGCCCTCCCCATCTTGCTTCGCAGCGTGAGCGTGGGCAGCGCGCTGGGCGATGTGGCTGAGTTGCGCAAGCGCCAGCATCACCGCACCGAACACTGTGAGAAAGACGCCGGCATCGAAGGCCATCGCGCTCGCCAACTCGAACTTGCCGATCAGCGGCAGGCTGAAATAGTCGAACCACGAGGTCAGGAACGGCGCGTTCAGCAGCATCGCGCCCAATCCAGTCGCCATCGCCACGAGCACGCCCCAGGCAATCAGCTGATGCTCGCCGAACCGCTTGCGCGCATCGGACCAGTCAAACCCTGCGGCGAGATATTGGACCAGGAAAGCAATCGCCACCACCAAGGCGGCGATAAACCCGCCACCCGGCTGATTGTGGCCGCGCAGGAACAGATAGATGCCGACGGTCAACGTGAGCGGCAGGATGATGCGGCTGGCCGCAACCAGCATCATCGGATGCCGCTCGGGCGAATGCGGCATGTCCTCGCGCCACGCCCTCAACCGCGCGCCAGCCGCGCCGACCGCAGCCGTATCGAGCAGCGCGAAGATGCCGAGCCCGGCGATCCCGAGCACAATGATCTCGCCCAACGTATCGAAGGCGCGGAAATCGACCAGGATCACGTTGACCACATTGGTGCCGCCACCGCCAGATTTGGCATTGGCGAGGTGATAGGCGGCGATGCTCGGCCCCGGATCGCGGGTCAGCATCGCCCAGGCAAGTCCACCGACCAGCACACCACCGGTGATCGCCAGCGCCCCGTCGCGCCACTTGCGCGGTGCAGTGGAAAGCGACGGCGGGTTTTTGGGCAGCAGGTTCAGCGCCAGCAGTAGCAACAGGATCGTCACCACCTCGACCGAGATCTGCGTGAGCGCAAGATCGGGCGCGGAAAACTGAACGAAGGCCAGACTGACGACAAGGCCGATGACACTGACATAGATCAGCACGCGCAGACGGCTTTGCGAGTCATTGACCACCGCAGCGGTGGCCGCGATCAGCAGCACCCATGCGATGATCGCCGGGAGGGGGGCGCCAAGGCCGGAGCGCGCGCCGGTGAGCGCCCCGCCGCCCGTCATCGCGCCTTCGATCACCAGCAGCACGATCACGGCAAAGCTGGCGAAGAGCATATTCTGCAACGATGGCGTGTGGGTGGCGACGATCGCCTTGCGCACCCAGCTGTCGGCAAAGGCGATCGTGGCTTCGAACAGGCGCTTGGCATCGGGCAGCGGTGTGCGCTCCCACAGTGCCAGCAAGGCCTTGTGCTGCCACAGCAGCAACACCCCGCCCGCGACCGCGACGAGGCTGAGGATCAGGGCGAGGTTGACCCCATGCCACAAGGCAAGGTCGAATTCGGGCGCTGGCATTCCGGTGACGGCGGTGGTCACCGCGCCGACCAAAGGCGCGGCGAGTGCCATCGGCACCAGCCCCAACAGCACCGCCAGCAGTGTCAGCAGCGCGGGCGCCGCCCACATGCCGATGCCCGGATCATGCGCGCGGGCGAAGGGCTCAGCCTCGCGC
>RDXA01000411.1 GCA_004292705.1 Sphingomonadales bacterium
CTTCGCGCTCGCCCGCACGGTCGAGTATTTCCGTGTGCCGGAGGACGTGCTGGTGATCTGCCTTGGCAAGAGCACCTATGCGCGCTGCGGGATCATCGTGAACGTCACCCCGCTGGAGCCGGGCTGGGAAGGACACGTGACGCTGGAGTTCAGCAACACCACGCCGCTGCCCGCCAAGATCTACGCCAATGAAGGCGCGTGCCAGTTCCTGTTCCTCAAGGGCAACGAACGCTGCGAGATCAGCTACAAGGACCGTGCAGGCAAATATATGGGCCAGCGCGGGGTCACGCTGCCGCGGCTCTAGGTCGGCGGCTTTACAGCCCCTTGCGGCCGAACCCGCCCGGCCCACGCTGGGGCGGACGCGGGGCCGGACGCTGGAGCGGCGCAACCGGCGCATCGACGGGCGGCACATCGACCGATGGCGCAGGGTCCACAGGCACCTCGGGCAATGCCGCCGCCTGTTCCTGAAGCTCGGCAAGCCGGCGCTGGATGCGCTCTTCGAAGGTGCCCGCATCATCATCCCGCTTGCACTGCTGCGGTTCGTCTTCGTCCTCGTATTCCATCGTGACCCAGCCGCCCGACAAGGTCTCGACGACCTTCGCCATCGCCTCTTCCTTGGCGTAGTCCTTCAGCTTGTCGAGGAAGGTCGGTTCGGATTCCGTATCGCTCCGGCTGGCCTCGTCGCTTGACTCGCGCTTGTTCCAGAAATCCATCAGCCCGTGCTCCGTCTTGGCAAGTCAGCGGCAGTCAGCGTAAAGCCAACAGGTTGCCAAGCCGCTAAGCGGTGCAAACCCGGCTGAACCGAAAGAGAGCGACCCCATGACCACCCCACGCGAATTCGACATCATCGTCTACGGTGCCACCGGCTACACCGGCCGCCTCGTCGCCGAATACCTCGCCCATCATTACGGCAGCCGCGATGATGGCCCCAAGTGGGCCATGGCGGGCCGCAGCCTTGCCAAGCTGGAGGAGGTGCGCGACGAAATCGGTGCCCCCGCCACAACGCCGCTGGTGGTCGCCAATGCTGATGACGATGCCGACCTCGAAGCCATGTGCCTGCGCACCAAGGTTGTGCTCACCACGGTCGGCCAGTACCAGCTCTATGGCGACAAGCTCGTCGCCGCCTGCGTCAAGACCGGCACCGACTATGCCGACCTGTGCGGCGAGCCCGCATGGATGGCTGCCAAGATCGCCGAGCATCAGGCTGCGGCCGAAGCCAGCGGCGCGCGCATCTGCTTTTCCTCAGGGTTCGATTCGATCCCGTTCGATCTCGGCGTGATGATGGCGCAGAAGGCCTGCGTCGAACGCTTCGGCAAGCCCGCCCCGCGCATCCGCGGGCGCGTGCGGGCGATGCAGGGCACCTTCTCGGGCGGCACCGCGGCCAGCCTCGGCGCGACCATGAAGGCGGCGGCGAAGGACATTTCGATCATCAACGTGCTGCGCAATCCCTTCGCGCTCACCCCGGGGTTTGAAGGGCCGGACCAGCCCTCGGGCATGATCCCTTCCTACGAGGACGACCTCGGCAAGTGGTCCGCGCCCTTCGTGATGGCGCCGATCAACACCAAGAACGTGCACCGCACCAACTTCCTGCTCGGCCACCCCTATGGCAACGATTTCCAGTATGACGAGATGATGCTCACCAGCCCCGGCGAAGCGGGCAAGGCGGCGGCCAACGCGGCGCTGGAATTCATGAAGAACCCGTTCGGCGCGAAGCCGCCCAAGCCGGGTGAAGGCCCGACCAAGGAGGAGCGTGAGAACGGCTTCTATGACGTCGTCTTCGTCGCCGACATGGCCGACGGGGGACGCCTGCAATTCGGGGTCAAGGGTCGCTATGATCCGGGTTATGGCTCGACCAGCCGGATGCTTTCGGAAACGGGGATTGCGCTGCTTTCCTGCACGAAGCCGGGCGGCATTGGCACGCCGGGAAGCTTCCTCGGGGAGGATCTCGTCAAGCGGCTGGAGGAACATGCCGAGCTGACTTTTGCAGTCGAAGACTGACGCATGAAAAAGGGGGCAGCCGGTATGCCCGACTGCCCCCTCTTGCGACCCTCGCCTGAAGCGATGCGCCCGAGGAGCCTCAGAAGCTCAGGCGCACACTCGCGCGGAAGTTGCGTCCCACTAGCGGGACGAAATCCTTGGTGAAGCTGGCATGGCGTCGGCCATTGACGTCAAAGATGTTATCCGCCGCGACCTGCAAGGTGACGTTGCGGTTTTCGGCGAACGGTCGCCATGCGATGAGCGCATTCACCAGCGTAAAGCTGTCGGTCGGTGTCTCGAAGGTGGTGATGCGGTCCTGCTGGCCGAACCATTGCACTTCGCCGCGCAGGTCGAAGGCATCGGTCTGGGCTTCGAGCGCACCGAGCAGGCTCAGCGGCGGGATGCGCGGAACAGCGGTGCCGTCGGCCAGCTCGGCCTCGACATAGGACGCGCGCAGGTCGGTCAGCAGGCGGAAGCCCTGATTGTCGACCAGCGGGTATGAAAGTTCCGCTTCGACGCCCCAGAAGTCGGCGTCCTGCTGGAGGTACTGGAACACCGGCAGATCGTCTTCCTCAAGTCCGGTTTCTTCGAGGAAGATGTAATTGTCGAACCACTGGCGGTAGGCGGTGAGGTTGAAAGTTCCCGCGCCGATGCTGCCCCGCGCATAGGCTTCAAGGCCCCAGGCGCGTTCGGTGGTCAGGTTGGGGTCGCCGATTTCGAAGGCCTGCGTGGCGATGTGGGGACCGTTGGAGAACAGTTCCTCGGCGCTTGGCGCACGTTCGGCACGTGAGCCGTTGATGCCGATGCGCACGCCTTCCACGCCTTCATAAACAAGGCCCAGTGCGCCCGAGAAGGTTTCATAGTCGCGCTCGATACCAAGTGCCTGGGCTTTCACATTGGTGAACTCCCCGCGCGCGGCGGCTTCGATCTGGAACGGGCCAGTGCCGAATTCCTGAAGGGTGAAGAGTGCAACCTGATCGGTGAGGTTCGGCGGGACGTAGGCCTCCGCGCCCACGGCGAAGAAATCGCGGTGGAGGTACTGAATGCCGCTCGACCCACGCAGGGTGCCGCCGGCGCTCTGCACCAGCTCGGCGCGTGCTTCGAGGCTGGTCGAATCGAACACCGTGCCCACTTCGTCGCCCTCGAACTCGGTGTGGGTGTAGTCCGAATAGCCAAAGCGCAGCTTGAGGCGCTCGAACGCGCCTTCACCCAGGTAGACATCGCCCTTGAAATCGGCGCGGAACTGCTGGAGGCCGATCGAGACGAGCTCTTCGCCTTCCTCTTCGCCGCCTTCTTCCTCTTCGCCTTCCTCGCCGTGGTGATGGCCCGCACCGGGGCGGGTCGGGACGCCGTAACGCGAATCGTAATAGCCCACCGATGCGCCAAAGGTGCTCTCGCCGAGGATCAGGCCAAGCCCGGCGTTGATCGTCCAGCTTTCCGCCGCGCTATTGGGAACGGTGCCGCGCTGGCCAGCAGCCTCGCGCAGTTCGGCGGCCTCTTCCAGCTCGCCCTCTTTTTCTTCCTCGGCCGCGTCTGCCAGCAAATCGGCACGCAGCGCGTTGGACACCTGAAAGCCGCCAATTTCCACATCAGCTGTCTTGCGCCACGATCCATCGACATGGAACACGACATTCGACCCGATGCCGACATCAAGGCTTGCTGCCCCGGTTCGCAGGTTGGTGGCGCTGTCCACCCCGGCAAAGGCATCGATGTGGAAGTCCTCATCCGGCATCCGGGTAGGAATGCGCTTGTCGATCACGTTGACCGCGCCGCCGATCGCCTGGCTGCCGTAAAGCAGCACCGCCGGGCCGCGCAGCACTTCGATGCGCTCTACGGTGATCGGTTCGATGGTGGTGGCGTGGTCGACCGAGGTGTTCGAGACGTCAGCCGTGCCCACACCATCGACGAGCACGCGCACGCGCTCGCCTTGCTGGCCGCGCAGCACCGGGCGTGACGAGCCAGGGGCAAAGCTGGTGGCAGAGACACCGGGCAGCTTGGTCAGCAGGTCGCCGATCTGGCCGGTCACCCCGTCGCGCTGGATCTCGCGGATTTCGAGCACGCTGGTACCGGCCAGTACGTCAAGTTCCTTGAGGCCCGAGGCACTGACAATGATCGTGCCGGTCGGGTCGGTCTGGCGGTTGTGAACGTCATCCTCGACCAGCGCGGCTGCGTCCCGGGCTGCGTCCTTGGCCTGATCCTGCGCGATCACCGGCGCAGCAAGGCCGGCACTCGCCAGCACCGCAGCCAGCGCAAGACGGGAGGAAAGGTGGCAGAGATGGTTCGTCATGGGCTTCCCGTTGCTTATATGAGATAACGTATCGTCCAGCTAGCGCGGGCGGCACTGATTGCAAGGGGGAAACGAACAGGCAGGCCACAGGAGACGACCGACTGCGGCACAATTGCGACAGCGGCCGCGCCCATCGGCACGACCTGCAATCGCATCATCGATCTCGGAAAACTGGAGCGGGCGAAGGGATTCGAACCCTCGACCCCAACCTTGGCAAGGTTGTGCTCTACCCCTGAGCTACGCCCGCTCACTGGCGCTGACAGAGACCTGGGATTGCCGCGGTTCCTGCCGGAGAGGCGGCGCGATTAGCAGTGCCCCGTGCCCGCTGCAAGCGCTAAATTCGTGCGCCAGCAAGCGCAAAATTCGTGCGATTGGGGCTTGATCGCGCCGGGACGAGCGGCCAGCACAATCGGGCGCTTCACATCGGCGTCAAACGCCCCACATTGGGGCAAGCGCGTCCCAGACGCAGCACGTAGAGCAGGAGCAGATACCTTGGCCAGCATGGGACTGAGCATCGACGAACAAAAGGCGGTCGAGCGTTTTCGCAACGGGGTGGTCGATCCGTCCCAGACCAAGCTTGTCATTCTTGATTTCTGGGCCGAGTGGTGCGGCCCCTGCAAGGCGCTGACCCCGGTGCTGGAAAAGGTTGCAGGTGAATATGCCGACAAGGGCGTGGTGCTCGCCAAGATCAATGTCGATGAGGAACAGTTCATCGCCGCGCAGTTCCAGGTGCGTTCGATCCCCACGGTCTACGCCATGTTCCAGGGCCAGCCGGTCGCCGATTTGACCAGTGCCCGCAGCGAATCGCAGCTCAAGGCGATCCTTGATCAACTTCTGGCGCAATTGCCGGTCCAGGGCGGGGTGAGCCAGCCGGGCGCGCCGCAGGGGCCCTCGCCAGAGGAAATTGCGCAGTTCGTGAAGATGGGTGAGGAAGCGCTCTCCGCAGGCGACGCCCAGCGCGCTGCGAGCATCTTCGCCCAGATCACCGAATTCGCCGAAGATCATGCCCTGGCCCACGCCGGGCTGGTGCGTGCACTGGTGCAACTGGGCGAAGTCGAACAGGCGCGTCAGGTGATGGAGGTGATCGACAGCGATCCGCGCCTTGCCGCCGATGCCGCCATCGCGCCTGCTCGCAGCGCGCTCGAACTGGCGGGCACACGTGTCGATGACAGCGAGCTTGCGGCCTTGCGCGCTGCCGCTGCCGCCGCGCCCGAGGATATGGCCGCGCAGTTCGCTTTCGCCGAAGCTGCCTTTGCCGCCGGTAACCGCGACGAGGCCGCCGATACCTTGCTCGCCATGATTGCTGCCGACCGCGAATGGAACGATGGCGCGGCGCGGGCCAGGCTGCTCAAGATTTTCGAGGCGACGGGCCTCGAAGACGAATGGGTGGTTGGCGTCCGCCGTCGCCTTTCGCGCGTATTGTTCGGATGAGCTCTGCAAACGTGACACGGCGCCTTGCCATCTTCCCGCTGACCTGCGCAGTGCTGTTTCCCGGCATGCAGCTGCCGCTCCACATTTTCGAGCCGCGTTACCGCGCGATGGTCGGCGATGCGCTGATCCGTGACCGGCTGATTGCGATGATCCAGCCCCAGCGTTCGATCGAGGGCGCCCCCCTTTACCACGTCGGCTGCGTCGGACGGATCGGCGAGGTCCAGGCAATGGACGACGGACGATACAACCTCATTCTGGAAGGCACTGCGCGGTTCCGGCTGGTGCGCGAGCTTGATGTCGCAACCGCTTACCGTCAGGTTGAGGCCGAAATCTACGATGAGGACGAGGACGAAACCCTCACCCACGCCCAGCGCGGCGGGTTCGAGCGCGAGGCGCGGGCCTTTGCCGATGCGCAAGGTTACAGCGTTGATTGGGATTCGGTCGAGCGGCTCGATGATCGCTCGCTGATCAACGGCGTGTCGCAGATCGCCCCCTTCGATCCGGCGTCGAAGCAGGCGCTGCTGGAGGCCGAGACACTGACCGAGCGTTGCGAATTGCTGGTGCAGCTCATGCAGTTCTTTGGCCGCACCGACGGCGGCGAAGAGATCGTGACGCTTCAATAGCGCCCTGAGGGTGCCTGCCGCGCCCCCGTGAAGTTTACAAACCTGAGTCTCTAGGCTGGCATCCCTGCGAAGACTTTTGAAATCTGTCAGTCACTTACATCTGAACAGCAGGTTTGGCATTATGCGCGCGCCCGTTTCAGGGTTGCGGCGGGCATCTCGCGTACCGGAGCGGCTGCGACCATGTGAAAAAGCGGCCTGATCGATAGCGCGCAAGATGGCGATACGAAACGATCCGAGTCCACCTGCGGGCCGCAACGCCCGGCCCGATCTTTACTTATTCTACTCTTACCGTGCCCCATTGAGTTGCGAACGGCCAAGGATGCTGTCATTTTGACCGCCAGATTATTGTTACGAAAAGAAAATCATTGCCAAATCAGAATATTGCGTCAGACGTGGCCGAATTGGAGCCGCGCAAGCTGATAGCGGCGCTAAAGCCATTTTCCATGCCACACACCGGACGGAGCATCTGGGAGCTATCGGCTACGCTCGCCCCGTTCTTTACCGTCATTGGGGTCATGCTTGTCGCGGTTGACTGGGGGTATGGCGCAGCGCTCCTGCTTGCCCCCTTGGCGGGGTTGCTGCTGCTACGGACCTTTATCATCCAGCATGATTGCGGACATGGAGCCTTTTTCCGCAAGAGGACGGGCAATGACTGGACCGGTCGAGCGCTCGGGGTGCTGACCTTTACGCCTTATGACTGCTGGAGCCGCTCGCACACTTTGCATCATGCCAATACCGGCAATCTTGATGCCCGCGGATTTGGAGATGTCGATACTCTGACTGTTGAAGAGTTCCGTTCGCTCAGCGCAACGAAACGGCTGTTCTATCGCGCCTATCGTCATCCGGTGGTGCTGTTCGGCATTGGCCCTGCTTACCTGTTTCTTGTCCGACATCGGCTGCCGATAGGTCTGATGACTGCCGGATCGAAATACTGGGTCAGTGCCATCGCTACCAATGTTGCGACGGCTGTCGTCCTTGGCGGCCTGATTTTCCTGTTTGGCCTCGTCACGACCGCGCTGGTCGTGATCCCGACGTTATTGATCGCCGCGTCAACCGGGGTCTGGTTGTTCTACATCCAGCATCAGTTCGAAGATGCCCATTGGGACAAGCACGCGAATTGGTCGTTTCATGAGGCGGCGTTCCGCGGCAGTTCTTATCTTGATCTGGCGCAACCGCTGCGCTGGTTCACCGGCAACATCGGAATCCACCACGTCCATCACCTTGTGAGCAGGATCCCATTCTACCGATTGCCGGACGTGCTGCGAGCCTTTCCCGAGCTCCGTCAGGTCAACCGCTTTACTGTGCCTGAGACATTGCGACCCATGATGCTCGCGCTGTGGGATGAGGAAAAGCGCAAGCTGGTCTCGTTCCGGGAAGCGGCAGTTCGATCTGCCGGAGCCGACAGGCACATTTGAACCATCGTGAGCAAGAACCTGCCGTTCCAAAACCGGCCCGGCAGCTGCCGATCAAAGTTCGCTGTTTGATTGTCCGAACGGCGATTCTTGGCTGTCACCACGCCAGAGCGGACATCCGGCCCTAGCCAAACAATCGCCCAGCCACCGCATCCAGCTTGGCCATTACCGCCGGATCATGCTCGTCGGGGGCAGTGATAACCGCGTCGTCGAGCGCGGAATCGATGGGGGAGGGTTCGCGCGCCTCGGGCAGGGCGGTGATGAAATTCTGCACCATCGCCCGGGCCAATGCGCCGTTGGCCTGCATCTGCTGGACAACCTGCGCGACATCGACCGCTTCCCCGTCCCGCCAGCAATCGTAATCGGTCACCATGCCAACGAGGGCGTAGGGCAGCTCGGCCTCCCGTGCGAGCTTCGCCTCGGGCATCGCGGTCATCCCGATCACGTCCGCGCCCCATTGGCGATACATCCGGCTTTCGGCGCGGGTGGAAAACTGCGGGCCTTCCATCGCGAGATAGGTCGCCCCGACCGCGACCTTGCCCTTGGCCGCGGCAACGGCTTGCGCCGCCATCTCCGACAGGCGCGGGCAGACCGGATCGGCCATCGAGACGTGCGTCACAAAACCGTTTGTGAAGAAGGTCGAAGGGCGGTGAACGGTGCGGTCGATGAATTGCTCGACGACCGCGAAGCGCCCCGGCTCCAGTTCCTCGCGCAGGGAGCCGACGGCGCTTATCGCGAGGATATCGGTGCAGCCCGCGCGCTTGAGCGCATCGATATTGGCGCGCGAATTGAGTTCTGTCGGCGTAATCGGATGGCCGCGACCGTGGCGGGGGAGAAAGCGCACCTTCACCCCGGCAAGCGTCCCGCACAGGATCTCGTCCGAGGGATCGCCCCAGGGCGTCTCGATCGCGATCCACTGCGCGTCCTCGATGCCGTCGATGGCATAGAGGCCCGATCCGCCGATGATCCCGATGCACCATTCGCTGGCCATGCGCGCGCCCCGTTCTTTGCTCGCCGTTGGAGAGGAAGGGCTTAGGTCAGGTCGAAGCGGATCGGCAAGGCCTTGCGGATGATCTTATCCGCCGCTGCGTAAGGCCCTGCGATCAGCGGCAGGGCCTGCATCGCGGCAAAATGCGCGGCGAGCGCGGGCCATTTGTCGAGCGGGGTCTCCGCCACCAGCGCGACCTGCATCAGCACGGTCGCCACGGTGATGTCCGCAATCGAGAGCGCATCGCCCGCAAAAAAGGCCCTGCCCGCGAGCCGAGCCTCCAGCACGTCGAAGATTGGCGGCAACTGGCTCGCCCAAGCCTCGCGCGCCTTGTCGAGCCCCGGTTCCTCGCCCTTGGATACCGCAAAGAAGATCGGGCGGAAGATGCCCAGACCGCCCGCCATGGCGAGCGCGGTGTCGGCATATTCCTCAATGAACAGCGCTTCGCCCAGCGCCATCGGGCTTTCGGGGTAGAGCGCAGGCGCGGGGTGCTTCTTCTCGATGAAGGCGCAGATCGCGGAGGAATCGGCGATGGTGCCTGCGAGGCCTTCCTCCGCCACCGATCGGTCACGCAGCACCGGAATGCGCTTCATCGGCGAGATGTCACGGAACCATTGGGGCGGGTCGAACACGTTGATCGCCTCGACCTCGTAAGGCACGCCCTTGGCGATGCAGACCCCGGCGACCTTGCGCACGAAGGGTGAGACCGGGCTGCCGTAAATCACCAGATCGGGGCGGGAATCACGCATTCGGCTCTCCTCCAGGGTATGTCTCGCCGCTTCCATAGGCCCACGTGCCGATAGCGCAATCATCAGGTGATCGCGTGTGGGCTTCGCGCTAGCTCTGCCGCCAACGCAAGCGTTGCGTTTTGCTATGCAACGCGCCAACCTGAGCGGGAGAGAGACGACTCCCCATTCGACGAGAGGAATAATCATGGTCACCCAGTACAAGAACCTGATCGGCGGCAAGATGATCGCCACCGACCGCTGGCTCGATGTTGTGAACCCGGCCACCGAGCAGGTGATCGGCCAGGTGCCCGCTTGCGGCAAGGCCGAGCTTGACGAAGCCGTTGCCGCCGCGCGCGCCGCGTTCAAGACGTGGAAGAACACCCCCATCGAAGAACGCCGCGCCGCGATCATGGCGATTTCGGGTGCGATCAAGGCCAATGCCGA
>RDXA01000236.1 GCA_004292705.1 Sphingomonadales bacterium
GATCTTCTCGCCGCAGGGGGGCGTGCGGATCGGGATGATGGACTTGGCCAGGATCGGGCAGGCGCAGATGCAGGCAGGACGGACGGGCTTCCTCAAGTGGGAAAGCTTAGCCCCGCTGCTGTATAGCGTGTTCGTCGGCAAGACCGGCAAGGCCGAACTGTTCTGCCGTTACGGGCTGGGTGTCCAGATGATCGAGATGGGCGATCTGCCCTGCAACGACACGCTGTTCGGCTCCGGCGGCCCCTGGCTGGGCCATTCGGGCGAGGCCTATGGGCTGCTCTCCGGGCTGTGGTTCGACAATGCGGGCAAGCGCGGCTTCGCTTACTTTACCACCCAGAGCCCGCCCCCCGTAGGCGGCGAGGACACTGGCAACTTCACGCTGCGGGAAAAGGCGCTGATGGCGCGGGCGTTGGAGATGGTCGCTAACCAGTAACTCCGTTCGTGCTGCGCCTGTCGAAGCACTGATTTGTTCTCCGAACCGCGCGCAAAGCTTCAAGAAAAGCAGGCTTTCGACACGTTCAGGACGAGCGGAAACCCATGCTGGCTCAGGCTCTCCGGCACCCGCTTTCCTACTCGCGCAGCGCGTGACAGGATGCCGCGCATGACCGCTCGCCAGCGCCGCTGTGTTACCCGCCCGATCCGGGTGCCCAGCGCGCCGGTCTTTTCGGTTTCTGGACAGTGTCTCATGTGTCTCCAACATGGAGAAGGGCGGCGTTACGCTTCCGCCTTCACCCGCTCGCCCAGCTTGGCGATCAGGGGGGTGGCGAAGGGTTTGGTCAGCATCGTGCTGCCCACCGCCATCAGCAGCAGCGCGGTGAAGGTGGTGGGCGTGATCACCGCCTTGTCGAGCAGGATGTTGGCGAAGATGATCATGATCAGCGCCTTGGTCTGGAGCAGCCAGCCGATCAGGCTCGCCTCGGTGCGGCTCCAGCCGAGCAGGCGTCCGGCGATGTGGACGCCGATGAGCTTGCCCCCCACCGCCGCCACCAGCAACAGCGCGGCGACGCCGAACACGGCGAGCCCGCCGCCCTCCCACTGCGTGCGCAGGCCGGTCGAGAGGAAGAACACGGGCATCACGGTGAGCAGCACGACATTGCGGAAGCGGTCCATCGCCTCGTGCCCGAACCATTTGGCATCGAGCACCACGCCCGCCAGAAACGCGCCGACCATGAAGTGCAGTCCCGACCAGTCGCCCGCCAGCCCGCAGATCGCCAGCCAGATCAGCCCCACCGGCCAGCGATCGCTCTCTGTCAGGCGCGCCATCAGCCAGCGCACCGCCATCGCGGCCAGCGCGAAGCCGACAAGGAACACTGCCTGCCGCCCGATCCGCTCCCAATCGAGCAGGATCAGCGCCAGCACGCCCCAGATCGCGATGTCATCGAGGCTGGCGTATCGCAGGATGCGCTGGCCGAGCTGTTCACGCAGGATGCCGAGCTTCTCCATCAGCAGCACGAGGATGGGCAGCGCCGTCACCGCGCAGGCCATGCCAATGCCGAGAAGGGCCTGCCAATACTGCCCATTAGGCCCGCGCCAGCCGGGGAATTGCAGGATCACCGCCGCCGCGATGGTGCCCGCGACAAGCGGCATGCCGAGCGCCAGGCCGGCCGTCAGCCCGGTCTCCCCGCGATGCTTCCAGGCTTGGCTGAGATCAAGCTCGATCCCGGCGATCCACACGAACAGCATCACGGCCCACCACGCGACACCGTTCAGGGCGATGATCACATCGGGCCGGAACACGAATGCGTAGTAGTCCGGAAACACCGCTCCCAGCACGCCGGGGCCGAGCAGGATACCGCCGACGATCTGCACCACCACCAGCGGCGCCCAGTAATCGGTGCGCCCCACGCGCCACACGATCCACGGCACGGCAAAGATGATCGTCAGCGCGATCAGATAGATTTCGGTCAGGTTCATGGCCAAAGCGTGTCTATTCAGCCGCGC
>RDXA01000237.1 GCA_004292705.1 Sphingomonadales bacterium
GGGATCCAGTTCCGCGACATCACGACACTGATCGGTCACCATCAGGGCATGGCGGCGAGCGTGCATCACCTCGCGGCGCTGGCCGATGAGGCAGGCGCGCACAAGATCGCCGGGATGGAGGCGCGCGGTTTCATCTTCGGTGCGGCGGTGGCGGTGCAACTGGGCATCGGCTTTGTGCCGGTGCGCAAGCCCGGCAAGCTGCCGATCGCCACCATTGGCATCGACTATGCGCTCGAATACGGCACTGACCGGCTGGAGATGGATCCGGGTGCTATCGAGCCCGGGCAGAAGGTCGTGATGGTCGATGACCTGATCGCCACTGGCGGCACGGCGCTCGCCTCCGCCGAGCTGCTTCGCAAGGCGGGCGCAGTGGTCGAACGGGCGCTATTCGTGATCGACTTGCCCGATCTGGGCGGCGCGGCACGGCTGCGCGGTGCGGGAATCACCGTCAATGCTTTGATGGAATTCGAAGGCGACTGAGGCCTTTGAAAGCCTTGCGGGAACCTCTGCCGGAGGGTCGGGGTTGAATTAATGTAAACCGCTCGTCTATGCCTGTTGCTGGTGCAGGGCACGTTTTTGCCGTGACGCCGATCCAATCACGAAGGGACCATCGGGGCCGCCAATGGCACATGCCTTGACGCTTTTGGCGCTGCTCGCGCTCCCCTTTGCTACCGCGCTAGGCATTGCGATGCTGTACCGGGCGCGGCGAGCTGTCCATTCGGCGCTGGCCGCCGGGGCAAGCGCGGGCGGGCTGCTGCTGCTGTCCGGCCTTGCGGGGCCTGTGATCGGCGGCGAGGTCCCGGCTGTCACGTGGCAGTGGGTACCATCTCTCGGCCTCGATCTGGCGTTGATAGTCGACCCGCTCGGCCTGATGTTTGCCGGGCTGATCCTCGGCATCGGGTTGCTGGTTGTGATCTTCGGCCATTTCTATCTTTACCCCGACGAGGACACAGGGCGGTTCTTTGCCAGCCTGATGCTGTTTCAAGGCGCGATGCTGGGCATCGTGATTGCCGGCAATGTGCTGCTGCTGCTGGTGTTCTGGGAGATGACCAGCCTCGCCTCGTTCCTGCTGATCGGGTTCTGGCAACACAAGGCGGAGGCGCGGCAGGGCGCACGCATGGCGCTGGCGGTGACAGGTGGCGGGGGTCTTGCGCTGATCGGGGGGATGGTATTGCTCGGCATGGTTGCGGGCAGCTTCGACCTCGCCACGATCCTCGAACGCGGCGATGTGGTGAAAGCCTCGCCGTTTTACCCTGTGCTGCTGGGACTGATCCTGCTGGGCTGCTTCACCAAGTCGGCGCAGTTTCCGTTCCACTTCTGGCTTCCGCACGCGATGGCGGCGCCGACACCGGTGAGCGCCTATCTCCATTCAGCGACGATGGTGAAGGCAGGTGTCTTTCTCCTCGCGCGGCTGTGGCCGGTGCTGGCGGGAACGGAAGCCTACACCCTGATCGTCACGAGCGTTGGCCTCACCACGATGATCCTCGGCGCTGTCGTGGCGCTGTTCCGCCATGATCTGAAGAGCATCCTCGCCTATTCGACCATCAGCCAGTTGGGGATGCTGGTGATGCTGCTCGGCTTCAGCCTGAAAGCGGCGGCGCTGGCGGCGGTGCTGCATATCCTCAACCACGCCGCCTTCAAGGCCGCGCTGTTCATGAGCGCAGGGATCGTCGAGCACGAAACCGGCACGCGCGACATCCGGCGCCTTGGCGGGCTGGCAAAGGCGATGCCGGTCACGGCGCTGCTTGCCACATTCGCCGCCGCGTCGATGGCGGGCCTGCCACCGCTGGGCGGGTTCATTTCCAAGGAGCTGATGCTCTATCAGACGCCCAAGCTGGCCCTGTTCGGCCTGCCGTGGCTGCTGCCAGTGCTGGCGACGCTTGGGGCGACCTTCTCGGTCGGCTATTCGCTGCGGCTTGCCACCCACCTGTTCTTCGGCA
>RDXA01000238.1 GCA_004292705.1 Sphingomonadales bacterium
GATTACGGGATCGTCTCGGTCGCGGTTCCGGTGTTCGGGCGGGGCGGGCGGGTGATTGCGAGCATCAACTGCTCCACCTCCACCACCCGTATTTCGCAGGACGAGCTGGTGCGCACCCGCCTCCCTCTGCTGCGCGCTGCAGCGGGCGAGATCGAGGCCGCGCTCAAGCGCTGGCCAGCGCTCGAGGCCAGTTTGCGGCCCTGACCGCCGCACAACAACCCGCCAACGACATGCCAATGACCTGCCAACGGGCCGCCTGCGGCCTGCGCTTGCGCATGGCCAACACAAGCGCTTGCGTTGCCCCAGCGCCACAGCACACAGGTTTCGCATATCGAAGTTGACTTCGCATGGCGAAGTTCATAATGGCAGCGACAGGGAGGGGTCGCCACAAGAGCGGCGCGTTTACGCGCCCACAGGGGAGAGTCGTATGAAGTTTCCGGGCCAGAGCCTCGCCGCGCGCAGGCTTGTCAGCACCATCGCGCTGGCGTCAGCCGCGCTCGCGGCTGCGCCGCTTGCTGCGCAAGACGCCGCCACGCAGCCCGAAGCTGGCGAGAGCGAGGGCATCGTCGTCACCGGTCTGCGCCGCACTGAAACCCTGCAGGACACGCCTGCTGCGGTCACGGCTTTCGATTCGCAAACGATCAGCAATGCCGGGATCGAGCGTCCGGCAGACTTCATCGCCCTGACCCCCAACGTGACGCTGGTCGAGACGCAGAACGCGGGCAACGCCTTCGTCATCATCCGCGGCATCACGCAGAACCGCAATTCCGAGCCTTCGGTCGCCGTGATTGTCGACGGGGTGCAGCAAGTAAACCCCGCGCAATTCAACCAGGATCTGTTCGATATCGACCAGATCGAAGTGCTCAAGGGGCCGCAGGGCGGTCTTTATGGTCGCAACGCCATCGGCGGCGCGATCATCATTTCCACCAAGAAGCCGACCGACGAGTTTTCGGGCAACATCACCGCGGGCGTCGACAACGGCTTTGGTTATTTCCTGCGCGGCGGGATCAGCGGGCCGATCGCCGACAACGTCAAGTTCCGCATCGCCGGATCGTGGTACGATACCGACGGCTTCATCCCCAACACCTTCCTCGGTGACGAGGCTGACCCGGTGCAGGATTTCAGCCTGCGCGGCAATCTGCTGATCGAGGCGACCGACCAGCTGACCTTTGACCTGCGCGCCAGCGTCAACCAGCTGCGCACCCAGGGCCTCTATTACAACATCGTCAATGATGTGAACACGATCGCCCCCGTGCGGGTCAACAATGCCGGGCAGAACGACCGCGACATCTACAATGTCGCCCTGAAGGTCGAATATGCGGGCGACAACGCCGTGCTGACGTCGATCTCGTCCTACGACACGCTCAAGGAAGTGCTGACCGGCGACGCCTTCGACTTCCTGCCGATCCGGGAAAGCTTTTTCTTCAACCTGTTCGAGGCGATCATCGGCCCGGGTCTCGGGTTCGACCTCAACCAGAGCCAGTATCTCAATGTGAAGGCCTTCAGCCAGGAAGTGCGCCTCGCTTCGCCCGAAGATGGCCGCGCCTTCAACTGGATGTTCGGTGGCTATCTGATCGATACCACCCGTTTCATCTCGACCGGCAACATGATCGACACCGGCAACGGGGTGTTCCCGGTGTTCCGCTCGCCCTCGACCAACCCGCTGAACCCGCAGTTCAGCTTCCTGTCCGACGGGCAGGAAAACTTCGCTTGGGCGCTGTTCGCCAATGCCGGATACGAGCTTTCGCCCGAATTCCGCGTCGATGCCTCGCTGCGCTATGACCGTGATCGCCGCCGACAGACAACGCTGACCCCGCAGGCCTTCCTCCCGGTGGTGCCGGGTGTGCCGCAGGCGCGCAGCGGCGAGGTGCGCACTGTCACCTTCGACGATTGGCAGCCCAAGCTGACCCTCACCTACGAGCCGACCCCCGATCT
>RDXA01000412.1 GCA_004292705.1 Sphingomonadales bacterium
ACTGGCCACCTTCACCCGCGTGCGGGTTCAGCGCCGCGATGGCGAGTCTGGGGTGCAAAACACTGAAATATTCATGCAATCCCGCTGCAACAATGCGCGCCTTGTGAACAATCAAATCGGTCGAGATCAAGCCCGGCACCTCGCCAAGCGCGACATGCACCGTCAGCGGAACGGTTCTCAGGCTTGGCCCTGCCAGCATCATCACCGCATCGCGGTAGGGCCGCCCGCAGGCTTCGGCGAGGAATTCGGTCTGCCCCGGGTAATCCCACCCGATCGCCGCCAACGCGCCCTTTGCGACTGGCGCCGTCACCAAGCCGGCAGCCACCCCGGATAGCGCGAATTTCGTCCCCCATTGCAGCGATGCCAGCGCCAAGCGGGCACCATCTACCGTGGGATGGCCCGGCGATGACATGCCATCGAGCCCGGCAAGAACCGGCAATCCGGCCGCTGAGGCGAAAATCGCCTCGCCGGGATCGGCAATCGGTACGATCGGGCAGTCGATCCGCAGCGCCTCGGCTGCCGCGCGCAGCAATTGTGCCCCGCCCACCACGAAAGCAGGCGGCACCCGCCGCTCGGCCAGCAGCCGCGTCCATGCACCGAGGATCACCTCTGGCCCGATCCCGGCCGGATCGCCGAGCGTGATCGCCAGAGGAGCGTTGAGCGCCGTCAATTGTATTCGATATAGGCGTCGTTGCGCAGGTCACGCAGGAAGCGCTGGGCGCGCTTGTTGACGCGTTCTTGCTCGATCTGGTCCATCACGGCGGCAAAGGTCGGGGCACCAGAATCCTTGGGATCGTCGCGCCCGCACAGCATCAGCACGCGCACCCCTTCCTGAATGCCGCCAAAGGGAGGGGTCGCCTGGCCAATCTGGAGGTTCAGGATGATGCCGCGCAGCTGCTCGGGCAGGTTGGCCGCCTTGATCTGATCGTTCGAGACAACCTCGGCGCCGATCTTTGCCGCACCCGCCTCAACGTCAGCGCAACCGCGCAAGGACTGAAGGAAGGTGTTGAATTGATTGACCCTTACTTCCGCCTGTTCCTGCGTCACGCCGGACGGGAAGTTGATCGAGATCTGTTTGAGGCTGAGCAGCGCCTCGCTCGGATCGGCCATCAGCACCTGACGCTTGTTGATCAGGTAAACGATCGAGAAGCCGCCGGGGATTTCGATCGGCCCTTGCAACTGCCCTGCCTGCATGCCGCGCACCGCATTGGCAAGCTGCGGCGGAAGCTGGCCAAGGCGCAACCAGCCGAGATCGCCGCCGACAACCGCGCTGCTCGCTTCGGAGTATTGGCGGGCATAGGCGACGAAGCTGCCGCCTTGCTGCAATTGCTCCATGATCGCCTGGGCATTTTGCAGCACGGTAGCGCGGTTTTCGATAGTAGAGGAAAGAAAGATCTCGCCGATCCGGTATTCATCGGTGCCCTTGGCTTCATTCATGCGCTTGAGCACGTCGTTGACCTCTTCGGCCGAGACGTTGACGAAAGGCATGATGTTGCGGCGCAGGAGGTTCTCCCACGCCACTTCACCTTCGATCTGGCGCTTGAGCGAGGCCGCCGAAGACCCGATCGAGGTCAGGTAGGCGTCCATCTTCTTGGGATCGCCACCGAAATTCTGTCCGGCGAGTTGCTCGTAAGTCTGTTCGACTTCCTCGCGCTTGACGGCCAGTTCGGCCGCTTCGGCGGCCTGAATCTTGAGCGTCTCGTCGATGAGGTTGCGCAGAACCTGGACACGCAGACGCAGCATTTCCTCGTCCGAGATCGGCGCGTCCGATGCAGCCGTGACCAGTGCGACACGCTGGTCAATATCGGTTCCGGTGATCACGAATCCGTTGACAATTGCGGTCGCCGTGCGGCGATCAGGGTCGGCCTTGCCGAACAGGGTAATGTCTTCGGGCAGGCCGAAAGGATTGTCGGCGGTTGGCACGGCAACGGTCTGTGCGGGCAGAGCCGCCGGGGTCAGTGCCAGACCCACCATGCCGGCACCAGCCAGCACGGCACCAGTCCGGGCAAAAAACGCCTTCGAAAACAGCTTCACACTCACTCGTTCATTCCCGCCTTATGGCCAAATCCGCACGGGAGCCGCGCGTCTTGGTATGCCGATGACCCGCATCGGCTGAATGGAAGCTGAGCCATGCCTGATCCCGCAGGGCCATGGCAGCTTGTCCGTGGCGAACCCTTTAGCGCCATTTCTCCGCGCTGCCAATTCGCCTGCGGCCAAGGTGTGGGTTACCGGAAGCCAAGATTGCGCAGCGCGAAGAACAGCTGGAACGCATTGCCGCGTCGCGCATCACCGGCGTCGATGAAATCGCGCCGCCAGGTCGCGCCGAATTCGATGCACTCGTCGGCATAGGCGACGCCGAACCGGGTGCGGATCGGCTGGAAACCGTCCGGCTGGAAGACCGGGTCCTCCTCGGGATCGGTGAGGTTGAAAACCCCCGAGCCGAACATGGACCATTTACGGCCGATCGCTACGCGCGCAGCGGCGCGCAGCTCCTCGCGGTCGCGCAAGTCTTCCACGGTGGCGATATCGCGGTCGAGCCGCAGATAACCGACCTCGACATAGTTGCGGCGTGAACCGATGGTCGCGTCCACCTCGTTGCGGCGGACCGCGAAGTTGTCCTTGTCGAGCCGAAACCGGTGGGTGAAGCTGACAAGGTTGCGGAACCGCACTTCGGTGCGCCCGACGAAATCGGTCACGCGCTCGGAAAGGCCCGTGCCGACGGGAAACAGGTCAGGCTCAGGTGCATCGAGGCGGAAGGACTGCCCGATGGTTGACCGCACTCGCCAGCCGGGCCGCTGCAATTCCCAATCAACACCCCAGGTAATGCGGCTGCCATCCTCGACCCGGTCATAGCCGGGGAAGCGGTTGAGGGCGAAGAGGTTGGAGTCCTCGAGGTCGATCGCCCGGGCGTCTTCATTCGGGACCGCGAGGTTGCGGATCTTGGGACTGGCGACGAATTGCAGGCGCGGCTTGAACACCTGCGTCCCGCCCAGGGCCTCGCCGATAAAGGGCCATTCGATGTCGAGCGCGGCGGTGGCAATCCCGCGTGCGGTCCAGCCTTCGGTTCCGCGATAGCTGAGCGTCGTCGTCGCCGCCACATTGCTGGTGTTGTAGAGATCGCCGCGCACCAGTGCGGTGAGCGTCACGAGCTGGCCGAGGCCGGTGAGACGCTTAAGATCCCATTGTGCTCCGGCGAAGGCACGCTGGGTATCCTGCCCGTTATTGCGGAGCAGCGCGAGGCTGTTGGCCTGGAAAACGAGATCGCCGCCCAGCACCTTGTCGCCCAGTTTCTGGCGATAATCGATCGCTGGCAGCGCGAGCGGCACCTGGCCCTGATCAGCATTCAGCCGCAGGGTCTGCGTCGCCCAGCCGGCGATCGACAGATAGGAGCGATCGGTGATCCGTTCGAGATTGATGGTCGAGCGCAGCCGATCATCACGACTGATGTCGTAGCGGCGCAGGAACGTGCGGTCGCTGGCGAGGCGGATTGATCCGGTCAGGCTCCAGTCGGATGAGAACTGGAAGCGGCCATTGGCGTCGAAGTAACCGCGCGGATCGCTCTGGAAGCTTTGCCCGCCGGTAAAGTCGGTCAGGCGGTCGCTGGCCGTGGCATAGCCGGAGACCTGGTAGGCGCCCTTTTCGGTAAGGTGACGCCACTTGGCGCTGAGCATCGGGGCGGCGTTAGAAAAGACAAAGGCGCCCAGCGTGAGGTCGGCATTGTCAGCGATGCGCCAGAAATACTCGCCGCTGAGTTCAAGACCGTTGACCTGCGTGATGCGCACGTCGGGCACCAGAAAGCCCGATGCGCCCTTGCCATCGGTGCGCAGGCCGAGGCCGGGCAGGGGCAGGATACGTGTGCCGAACAGCTCCAGCATCGCGCCTGAAAAGCGGATCTCGCTCGCCTGCTGGTCATAGATCACCCGGCGGGCGGTGATCCGCCAGCTCGGGTTCTGGGCGCAGCCTTCGGCATCGACGACGGGGCAGGCCGAATAGGCTGCATCGGTGAGCACGGTGGTCCCGTCTGCCCCCCGTTCTGCCGACCGTGCCGCGAGCCGCCCCCCGGCGCGCAGGGCAATCAGCAGTTCGGACATCGCCCCGGTGTCGAAGGTTTCGGTCAGTTCGACCTGATCCGTGAACAGCTGGTTGCCCGCCTCGTCAACCAGACGGATATTGCCGGACGCAATGATCCGCCCGGACGCGCGGTCCCAGGTGATCTCATCGGCGCGCACCGAGCGGTCTTCCGAGCGCAGGATGACATTGCCGCGCGCGGTGACGGTTTCGGTCTCGGTCTCGTAGCTGAGCTCGCTCGCTTCGAAATCAATCTGGCGTGCAGGGTCCGGATTGGCTTTTTGAGTGACGGGAACATCAGCCTGCGCGGCGAGCGGATCGACGGCTCCGAGCAGGGTCAGCACCACAGCCAGACACGATGCAATGCCCCGCGCCGGGCGCTGGGCTAGGCACGCGCCCGGGCGCGATCCGTCTGACGAGCCTCCCGACATGGCCTTGCCTATTGCACCGCTCGCGCCTAATCGCAATCGCCATTGCGCCCCGGCGTGTGCGGTGTGCCGCAGGTCCGTAGCGCCCTGCCAGCGCGGCGTCGGGAAGGCGACCTCGTGCTTCGACCGGAGACCCAATGCAGATTCATCTCACCGCCGCCCCGCCGTCCGATATCCGCCTGCACGCGCGGGTGATCAATCAGGGAGCGGCGATCACCGGGCTGGATGCGGCGTTTGTCGAAGGCGCTGCTGCTTCGCGCTTTACCGGTCGGGCAGGGCAAGTGTTTGAAGGCTTTGCAACAACGGCGGGCGTGCTGCGACGGATCGCACTGGTGGGCGCAGGCGATGCTACGGCCGCCGAACGCCGAGCCAACCTTGAATATGCCGGTGCGGCGCTGACGGCGAAGTACCTGACATCGGGCGAGAGCACGATGGTGCTTGATCTTGGCCAGGCGGGCCTTTCGGCTGATGAGGCGGCAGCGGTGCTGCTCGGCCTCAGGCTGCGTGCGTGGCGGCATGACGCCTATCGGACGCGGCTGGCTGCGGACAAGCGCCCATCGCTGACGACTGCTCATGTGATCGGCGCGCCCGAGGGCACGGCGGCCGCATGGGAGCGCGAGGCCGCGCTGGCCAGCGGCGTCGAGTTTACCCGCGGGCTCGTGACCGAACCAGCCAACATCATCTACCCGGCCACCTTTGTCGCGGCTTGCGAGACAGCCTTCGCGGGCACTGGTGCGGAAATCACCGTGCTTGGCGAGGCCGAGATGGCAGCGCTCGGCATGGGCGCTCTGGTTGGCGTCGGGCTGGGCTCGGAACGCGAATCGAAGCTGCTGGCGATCCGCTGGAACGGCGGCGCAGCGGGCGAGAAGCCCACGGTGTTTGTCGGCAAGGGCGTGACGTTTGATACCGGCGGCATCTCGCTCAAGCCGCCGCCGGGCATGGAAGACATGAAGTGGGATATGGGCGGCGCGGGTGCGGTCGCAGGCGCGATGCTGGCGCTCGTGACGCGCAAGGCCAAGGCTAACATCATCGGCGTCATGGGCCTCGTCGAGAACATGCCCGACGGCAAGGCCCAGCGCCCCGGCGACATCGTCACCACGATGAGCGGCCAGACGGTCGAAGTGCTCAACACCGATGCCGAAGGGCGGCTCGTGCTGTGCGATGCGCTGCACTGGGCACAGGAGCAGTACCATCCCGCCCGCATCGTCGATCTGGCGACGCTGACTGGCGCGATGATCATCAGCCTCGGCAATGAATATGGCGGGATGTTTGCCAATGACGATACGCTTGCCACCCAGCTGACCACCGCGGGGCAGACCAGCGGCGACAAGCTGTGGCGTATGCCGCTGGGCCCCAACTACGACAAGTTGATCGACTCGCCTGTTGCCGACATCAAGAACGTTGGCCCGCGCGAGGCCGGGTCGATCACCGCGGCGCAGTTCCTCCAGCGCTTCATCAAGGACGGCACGCCCTGGGCGCACCTCGACATCGCGGGAATGGTCTGGTCGAACAAGCCCGGCCACACGTGGGACAAGGGCGCGACCGGATATGGGGTGCGCCTGCTCGACCAGTTCGTGCGAGATGTGTTGGAAAGTTAAGGAGGGGACTTCACCATCCCCAAGATGCGGAAAAAGTCGGAGCTGCCGACCAAGACCTGCCTCGCCTGCGGGCTGCCCTTTGCATGGCGCAAGAAGTGGGAGCGGGACTGGGACAATGTGAAATATTGTTCTGACCGGTGCAGGCGTGCGAAACCGTCCACATGAAGCTCGATTTCTGGCAGGTCACCGATGATCCGATCGAGAAGGTCGTGGCGCTGATTGCCAAGCGGGCGATCGGGCAGGGCGAGCGGGTGCTGGTCGTATCCGCCGATTCCGGTCACCGCGCCGCCATTTCGCGGGCGCTGTGGCAGGCCGGGCCGGACAGCTTCCTTGCCAATGGCGAGGCTGACGCACCCGGCGCGGACCGGCAGCCGATCCTCCTTGCCGCCGAGCCTCTTGCCGCCAATGGCGCGAGCCATCTGATCCTTGCCGATGCCACCTTTCGCGATTGCCCTGGCTTTGCCCGGGTGTTCCTGCTGTTTCCTCCCGATGCTGCGCCTGCGGCACGGCAGGCATGGCGCGCACAGGACGGCCGCGAGGGCGTGGAACGTGCTTATTTCGCACAGGAAGACGGGCGCTGGGTCAAGAAGGGCTGAGGGGTTGCACGAGGCCCGGCGATAGGGAATGTTGCAAGACCTGTGATCGGGGGAGTTGATCGATGCGTAAAACAGCCACCATGTTCGCCGTGGTCGCCGCCATGGCCCTTGCCGCCTGCGGTTCGGAAACCTCGGGCGAATTCACCACCGAGGATGGCCAGAACGCCGAATACACCATCGACAAGGACAGCGGCGAAACCAGCATGACAGTCGATGGGCCGGATGGCACCGCCACCTTGCGCTCTGGCGCGGATGTCCCGGTCAAGCTGCCGGACGGGTTCAGCCTGTTTCCGGGATCGAAGGTGGTCACCAACACCGTGGTCAACCAGCCCGACGGACAGGGCACGATGATCACATTCGAGGCCGCTGCCCCCGCCGACAAGGTCGTCGCCCATTACCGCGACGCAGCCAAGGCGGCCGGGTTCGATATCCAGCTGGAAATGAACACCAACGGCACGATGATGGTGGGCGGCGAGCGCGAGGCGGATGGATCAAGCCTGTCCGTGACCGCCACCAGCGGCACACCGACCACCGGGCAGATCATCATCGGTTCGAAAAAGGGCAGCTAGCCCCTTCCTCGTGACAGCGGAGATGTCGTCCGGCGGCTTTGCTCGGCTGCCGGTGCGCTGATGCTTGCCATTTTGCAGCGCAGCATCTAGGGGCGCGGCCAATATCTCCCCCCACAACAAAAGACGTTCACAGGAGCATACTCATGGCGGTCACCCGCACCTTTTCGATCATCAAGCCCGACGCCACCCGCCGCAACCTGACCGGCGCGGTCACCAAGATGCTGGAAGACGCCGGCCTGCGTGTCGTCGCCTCGAAGCGCATCCACATGACCCGCGAGCAGGCCGAAGGCTTCTACGGCGTACACCGTGAGCGCCCCTTCTTTGGTGAGCTCGTCGACTTCATGATGAGCGAGCCGGTGGTGGTGCAGGTGCTCGAAGGCGAAGACGCCGTCACCCGCAACCGCGACATCATGGGCGCGACCAACCCGGCCGACGCTGCGCCGGGCACGATCCGCAAGGAACTGGCCCTGTCGATCGGCGAGAACACCGTCCACGGTTCGGACAGCGAAGAAAACGCCGCGATCGAGATCGCGTTCTTCTTCAAGCCGGAAGAAATCGTCGGCTGATTTTTCCGCCGGATGAATAGCAAAGGGCCGTCCCGCTGGGGCGGCCTTTTTTCTGCCGGCTACCAAACCCCGTTCGCCTCGAGCGAAGTCGAGAGGCAAGAGAGCAGGTGTCTCGACTTCGCTCGACACGAACGGGGTGTGCTTAGCCCGCCCCCGCAAACCGCGCCAATTGTTCAGCGTGGGCGTGGTGGTGCCCGCCTTGGCTCGCAGCCATCGCCCGGCGCATCGCGGCCAGCGCTGCTGCCGTCAGCGCAAGGCCGAGCGCGGCGTAGCAGCGGCGCATCGCGGCCTCCCAATCGGCGTTCAATTCCTCGAAATCGAGCCGCGCGACCGGCCCCTCCCACTCGGCGAGCGCGGCGGCGATATGCTCCTCGCGCAGGGCAATCTTGTGCCGCCAGCGTGCCTCGATAGCGCCGAGATCGCAGCTGTCCGATTGCACTGCCATCTGGTTCGCCGCGAGGCTGATCGCGCTCTTCAGCACAGCCTCGTGTTCGCGCTGGGCCAGCACCAGCCGCGCGTCCGGTAACAGCGCCAGCAGCGTGTCGAGATCCTCGGCAAAGGCGGGGACCTTCATCACGCGGGGCTTTGCAGCGATCCCGCGATGGGCCGCGTCGGTTTTGAAGATGCGGACGAATTCGCGGTATATCGGCGCGGGATCACACGCCTCGCTCCACGCCGAAAACGACGGGATATGCCACTGGCTCTCGTAGATCGAATGGTGGAGGGCGGCTGAAAGCCACGCCAGCTCCTCCTCGACCCCGCCCGCGGTCATCGGATGGATCGACTGCATCCACGGATTGAGCAGGCCAAGCATCGCCAGCTCCACCGCACTTATCGCGCGATTAAGGCCGAACCGTGAAGGCACAGGGTGGTAAGCGTCGCAATAGCGGGTGTGCGAATGCGCCGGATCGGCCGCCAGCAGCGTGTGGATGCGGGTCGTGCCACTACGCATATGGCCGATGATGATGATCGGCGGGGCCAGCGGAGTCTCCAGAAGCTCCGGCCGTTCCAGCCACAGCGCCCCGAACGCCAGTCGATTTTTCACCACGCGGGACAACTGCCCCCAAGCCATTGCCCGGCCGAGCGGGTTGAGATCGGCCTCGGCGTCGACGGCCGCGATGATCCGCGCCAGCCGCTCGCGGAAGTCGGCGACGTCTTCGTCCGATCGCCCGCCATGTTCCACCCGCTCGGCCCGCGCGCCATAGGGCTTGGCGGCGAAAGCCCAGAGCGCCTCGGCGTCAAGCTCCGGCGGGGGAAGCCAACCGCGCTGCCATGCGCGCCCGAGGAAATTGTTCGCTCTCTCGGCAAGCGGGCCACGCGCCAGCAGATGATCGCGAACCGGCGGCATCAGAATTCGTCTGCGATGTCCATGAAACGCGTCAGCCGCTTGGGTGCCACCATCCGCCAGCTGCGCTCAAGCCAGGTGTCGATGTCCGCCCAGTCGAGATCGGGGCGGTCGAGAATGATGCCGACCCACCCGCTCGCGCCGTAGAAGGCGGGCTTGAAATAGATGTCGGGCTGATCTTCGACGAGGCTGTGGAGCTCGTCCATCCCGCTGGTCTTGACCAAAAGTGCGATACGCTCGTGGCCGTGGGGGCGGTCGGAGAAATAGGCGAAGTATTTGCCCGATTTCCCTTCGCCAACGCGAAAGCCCGCCGAGCCGAAGCTTTCCTGTTCGCATGTTTCCGGCAGGGCGAGTGCCCGGGCCCGCAGCTGATCGAGCAGCCAAGCGGGGTTCTTCCAGCGGCTGACGTAATCGGCGACTGCGCGCGGGTAGAGCTGGTGCTCCGCCAGCTTGACCCGCTCGGCGAGGCTGGCAGGGGTATCGCCGGGGACGATCGGCACCCGCACCTGCGCCAGCACTTGCCCCGCGTCGAGTTCGGGCGTGACCAGATGCACGCTGGTGCCGCCGTGACTGTCACCCGCCGCGATCGCGCGGGCATGGGTGTCGAGCCCCTTGTAAAGCGGCAGCAGCGAGGGGTGGATATTGAGCATCCG
>RDXA01000239.1 GCA_004292705.1 Sphingomonadales bacterium
CCCGGTGGCGCGGGCGCCCTCCCACACGAAGCGGCTCTCTATCTCGCCGAGGATATTGGCGCAGGCGATCAGTGCGTCATCGAGCAGCGCGTCGGCGGCTGTGCGGGCGCTGTCGGTATCGGGAAAGGGGCACCAGACGAGCGCGGCGGACATCAGGCGCGCCCGTAGCTGTGCATCGCCCGAACGGTCGCCGCGACCGTTAGCGCGCCGACCAACTGGTGCGCGGCGGCAATCCACAAGGAGACCCCGCTCATTACCGTCGCAATCCCGAGCAGCACCATCGTGCCGAAGGCGGCGTTTACGGCGATGCTGGCGAAGCGGTCTGCCTTGCGCACCCGCCGCGCCAGCCACACCAGCGCCGCAACCGCAATCCACGCCCACCAGCGGTGCATGAAGTGGAGGAGGAAGGGATCATTGGTTAGAGTGAAGAGCACCCCGTTCGACCAGTCCGCCTCGGGCACCAGTCGCCCGTTCATCAGCGGCCAGTCGCTTGCCGCGTGGCCCGCGTTCAGCCCCGCAACCCACGCGCCGAGCAGCAGCTGGACGAACAGTACCGCCCCGACCACCGCCGCGCCGACCGTCAGCGGGGCGGGCTTTGCCGCGGGATCGCTCGCCAGCAGGCGCAGGTCGCGCGCTGTCCACACCAGCCCCGCCAGCAGGAACAGCGCGGTCAAGAGGTGCGCGGCGAGCCGGTAGTGGCTCACATCGGTGAGGCTGGTCGCGCCGACGCCCGAGGACACCATGTACCACCCCAACGCCCCCTGCCCGCAGATCAGCCCGAACATCGCCCCGAGCCGCCAGCCATAGCCCGCCGGGATGGCGCGCCGGGCCGCAAACACGATCAGCGGCACAAGGAAGGCAAGGCCGATCACCCGGCCCAGAATGCGATGGAACCACTCCCAAAAGAAGATGAACTTGAAAGCGGCGAGGTCCATCCCCGCCGGGCCGCTTTCCATGCGGTATTCGGCGGTAAGCCGATACTTGGCGAACTCGGCCTGCCATGCCGCCTCGCTGAGCGGCGGGAAGATGCCGCTGACGACATTCCACTCGGTGATCGACAGGCCGCTTTCGGTCAGCCGGGTGATCCCGCCGACCAGCACGATCAGCACCACCAGCGCGGCAACGATCTCAAGCCACCGCGCCACCGCCAATGGTCTGGCACTGGTGCCCGGAGCGGACCGGAACAGGTTCGATACGGAGGCGGAAGTGGCCATGACCGCCGTTCTTTGTCTGCCCGGGCAGCCATGCGCAAGCCCGTTCGCCGCAAACCGCTGTGCGATAAGCGCAAGTGCGCCTTGCGGAATGTAACAACATTACATATGTGCGATCCGAACATGACCCCCGATGCCCTTCCCCCTGCGAGTCGCACCTCGCTGCGCCGCCGAATCGATCAGGTCGGGATCGGACTCGCAGGCCTGTGCGCACTCCATTGTCTCGCCACGCTGCTCTTGGTTTCAGCGTTGGGTTTGGGCGGGCATTTTCTGCTCGATGACAATATCCACCGGATCGGCCTGCTGCTCGCCTTTGGCGTCGCAGCGGTGGCGATTGGCTGGGGGATCATGCGGCATGGCCGCCGCCTGCCCTTCGTCTTCGCGCTCGGGGGCCTTGCGCTGATGGGCCTTGCGCTGCTGGTGCCGCACGGGACCAACGAATTCCTGCTGACGCTGGTCGGCGTTGGCATCGTCTCGGTCGCGCATTGGCTGAACCTCCGCTCAGCGCGCTGAGCCTTTCTCCTTCAAACTCGTGGTTGCACCAGCACGGCGAGGGCCTATGTCACCCGCCATGACCAAGAGCATCACCCTCAACGGTGCCCCCCACCGCAGCAATGCCGCAACGATTGCCGATCTGGTGCGCGAACTGGAACTCGTTCCCGCGAAGGTCGCAGTCGAACGCAACGGCGCCATCGTCCCGCGCTCGACGCTGGCCGAATCATGCGGCGGATACCTGGACCGTCGCGGGCCGCACGTTCCGCTCGCGCCTGATCGTGGGCACGGGGAAATACAAGAGCTTCGAGCAGAACGCCGCTGCCGTCGAGGCGAGCGGCGCGGAGATCGTCACGGTCGCGGTGCGCCGGGTGAACGTCAGCGACCCCAAGGCGCCGATGCTGACCGACTTCATCGATCCCAAGAAAATCACCTACCTGCCGAACACGGCCGGATGCTTTACCGGCGAGGAGGCGGTGCGCACGCTGCGGCTGGCGCGCGAGGCGGGGGGCTGGGATCTGGTCAAGCTGGAGGTGCTGGGCGAGGCGCGCACGCTCTACCCCGACATGCGCGAGACGCTGAAGGCGACCGAGGTGCTGGCCAAGGAGGGCTTCCTTCCCATGGTCTACTGCGCCGACGATCCGATTGCGGCCAAGCAATTGGAAGACGCGGGTGCGGTGGCAATCATGCCGCTGGGCGCGCCGATCGGCTCGGGCCTCGGCATCCAGAACCGGGTGATGATCCGCCTGATCGTCGAAGGCGCGAAGGTGCCGGTGCTGGTCGATGCGGGCGTCGGCACGGCCTCGGACGCGGCGGTGGGCATGGAGCTGGGCTGCGACGGCATCCTGATGAACACCGCCATAGCCGAGGCGAAAGACCCCATCCGCATGGCCCGCGCCATGAAGCTGGCGGTCGAAGCCGGGCGCGAGGCCTATCTCGCGGGCCGCATGGCGCGGCGGATGTATGCCGATCCGTCTTCGCCGCTCGCAGGTTTGATTTGAATCTTTTCGCTCGCGGCCAGACGGCTGCGCCGTCGCCTCTGCGGGGGCGGCCTACCGGCCGGCGCGCGGTCGCGCTTGCGGCCTGTCCTTTGGCAGGCCGGGAGCATTTTCCCTACCTAACCCTAAATTAACCATGGCGTGAGACGTTCTCCTTGCCCGAAGGAGACATGCGCAATGATGATGCCGATTGCCGAGATGCGGGAATTCGCCGGGTTCGCCCCAGCGGAGCAACGTTACATCAAGCGCAGCCTCGACATCGGCCTCGCCCGAACCGACGCTTTCCGCCGCTGGGGGCGCAGCGAGGCGGAGAACGTGGCGATCCGTCGCCAATATGTCGCCTATCAGGATCTCAAGGCTTTGCGCGCGCTGATCCCTGTCGAAGGCACACCGAACGAGGTTGAACGCTTTCTGGGCAAGCTGGTGCGCTGCGCTGCCTTCGATCTGGAGCAAGAGCGGCTGGCAAGTTTTTCGGCCTTCCGCTTTCTCTATGAACGCCTGCTTGGCGCACGGGCGCGGGCCTATCTTCCCGCGGCCTTCTGCGCCGCGAGCGCGCTTCCCTCGATTGCCCCGCAGCGCCGCAAGCTTCTGCTCCAGTCGCTTTCCGAAGCCGCTGCCACTGCGCCGGGCTGGTCTGAACGCGAGCCGGTGTTCTTCCCCGCCTATGTGGACGACTTCGAAGCGGCCTGACCCGGCGCATCGCGCAGAAAAGTGGGAACCGGTTTTCTGCAAACAGCGCTGCGACAGCAAAGAAGTGCTAGGTCACCGACTCATAAAGCGCATCCAGATTTTTGAGGCGGCGAGTTTGACGAGGCCGAGGTAGTTGTCTGCGTGTTTTTCGAAGCGGGTAGCGAT
>RDXA01000413.1 GCA_004292705.1 Sphingomonadales bacterium
GATCACCACTGGCACGCCCAGTGCGGCGGCGACCGCATCGACGGTGATGTCATCATGCGTCGGCCCGATCCCGCCGGTGGTGAAGAGGTAGTCATAGGCGGCGCTGAGCGCGTTCACTGCTTCCACGATGCGCCCCTCGACATCGGGCACCACCCGCACTTCGGCAAGACGGATGCCCTGCACCTGGAGCCACGTCGCGACCTGCGCGATGTTCTTGTCCTGCGTGCGGCCGGAGAGGATTTCGTCACCAATGACGATGAGCCCGGCGGTCCAGATTTTGTCGGGAGGGGTCATGGCGCAAGGTTAGGCGAAGGCGGACACAATCGGAAGAGGATAGTCGCCTGCCTTCGCGTGCTATTCAGCCGCTTCCAACTGTTCGTCCAGCCCCCGTGCATTGGCTCCGGCTCGGGTGAAGGTGAGGATCCCGTCGGTCAGGGGATCCTCCTTCATGCGCTTTCGGTCGACGACATATTCCTGATTGAGCCGCCATGGGTAGCTTATCGAATTGCGCGGCATGATGTGCTTGCCGCGCTGGATGTAGCCACTCGAGAAATCGAACACGTCGTCCTCGGTGATCGCCGCTTCGCCTTCCGGGGTCAGCACCGGTGTGGCGATGGTGCTTCCAGTTGCACGCATGTGTTCAAGCACCCGGCAGACATAGTCCGAATTGATGTCGGCCCGCAGGGTCCAGCTGGCGTTCAGATAGCCGAACACCACCGCAAGGTTGGGCAGGTTCGAGAACATGCAGCCCTTGTAATAGAACCGTTCGTTGAACTTCACCGGCTCGCCATCCACGCGCACATCGATCTTGCCTGCAACAGCGAGCTTGAGGCCGGTCGCGGTGACAACGATGTCGGCAGGAAGGAACTTGCCGTCAGTCAGGCGCACGCCGCCCTTCTCGAACTTTGCGATGTGGCCGGTGACGACGTCTGCCTTGCCCGCTTTCATCGCGGTGAACAGGTCCTGATCAGGCACCAGGCAAAGGCGCTGTTCCCACGGGTTATAGGGCGGGGTGAAGCTCGACTTATCGTAATCGGGACCCAGCGCCTCTTCGATCTTCTTGTAGAGCGCGTCCTTCACCTTCTGCGGATTGTCACGCGCCAGCTTGAAGCTGAAATCCTGCATCTTGATGTTCTTGAACCGGGTCAGCCGGTAGGCGAGCTTTTCCGGGAGCACCTTGCGCAGGAAATTGGCCACCGCATCCTTGGCCGGGCGCGAGAACATCCATGTCGGGGTGCGCTGGAGCATCGTCACATGCCCCGCCTCGCGCGCCATCGAGGGCACGATGGTGACCGCAGTCGCGCCCGAGCCGATCACCACGACATTCTTGCCCTTGTAATCGAGGCTCTCGGGCCAGAATTGCGGGTGCAATACTTGGCCTTCGAACTCGCCGAAATCGAAACCCGGATCATAGGGCTCGTCGTAATCGTAATAACCCGCGCCAAGGTAGATGAAATTCGCGGTCATGTGAGTGCGCGATCCATCGGCCTTTTCCATTTCGACATGCCAGCGCGCGTCATCGTGGTGGAAGTCTGCGGAAATGACTTTGTGGCCGAAGCGGATGTGCTGGCGGATGCCGCGTTCATCGACGATCCGGTCGAGATAATCGAGGATCGCAGGCGCATCGGCGATGCTCTTTTCGTGGCGCCACGGTTCGAAATCGAAGCCCAGCGTGTGCATGTCGCTGTCCGAGCGGATGCCGGGATAGCGGAACAGGTCCCACGTCCCGCCAAGATTGTCGCGCCGTTCGACGATGGCGTAAGTGTGGTGCGGGGCCTTCATCCCCATGTGCGCGGCCATGCCGATGCCGGAGATGCCGGCCCCGACAATCAGGACGTCGAAATCAGGCGGTGTTGCGAGCATAACCGGGTCTCTCTCTCCCTCGTTGACAACGATGTAACCACAGCCTCCGCGCAAAAGCGAGTCTTGAATGGCAATCTGCAACTGAGTTTGGGGTGACGACGCCGGAGCATGTGGCTAGGGCGCGCGGCTATGACCTTTCGCGCCCGCCTGCTTGCCGCCGCTTTACTCTGTTCCGCCGCCGCTCCGGCGGTTGCGCGGCAAGCCGAAGCGCAAGACAGTGACGTGCCGGACGAAGAGGATTTTGCGGAGGCCATCATTGTCACCGGGCGCGGGCTTGAACCGGCGCTGTCGACCGGGATCTATGCCACCACCACGCTCGAACGCGCGACAATCATTGCCGCGCCCTCGGGCCGGATCGAGGATGTGCTGCGCAATGTCGCCGGCTTCCAGCAGTTCCGGCGGTCGGACAGCCGTTCGTCGAACCCGAGCGCGCAAGGTGTGACGCTGCGCGCGCTCGGCGGCAATGCCACCAGCCGCGCTCTGGTGCTGCTTGACGGTGTGCCGCTCGCCGATCCGTTCTTCGGCTATATCCTCCTCGCGTCCATCGCGCCGGAGACCATCGGCACCATCCGGGTGACGCGCGGGGGCGGGTCGGGGCCGTTCGGGGCCGGCGCGCTGGCGGGCACGATCGACATGGAAAGCGCCGAGCCGGGCTCGACCGGGCCGCTGCTCGGCAGCGCGGCGATCAACGACCGGGCCGAGACCGAGGCGAGCGGCGTCCTGACACAGCACCTCGGGCGCGGATTCGCGGTGGCGAGCGGGCGCTGGGACCGCGGGCAGGGGTTCTTCACCACGCCCGAAGCGCAACGCGTCCCCGCCACCGCCCGCGCCGCCTTCGACAGCTGGAACGCCGCCCTGCGCGCCGTTGCGCCGCTGACCGACACGGTGGAGGTTCAGGCCCGCGTCGGCGCCTTCCGCGACACCCGCATGCTGCGCTTCGAGGGCGCGGATTCCTTCAGCAATGGCGAGGAAGCTTCGATCCGCTTCGTCGGGCGGGGCGAATGGAAGTTCGATGCGCTGGCCTATGTTCAGGCGCGCGACTTCGGCAATGTCGTCATCTCCTCGACCCGCTTCACCCCCACGCTCGACCAGCGCCGCACGCCATCGACCGGGATCGGCGGCAAGTTCGAGCTGCGCCCGCCGCTGCTCGAAGGCCACGATATCCGCATCGGGGTCGACTATCGCCGCGCCGACGGGGAGTTGCAGGAGGAGGCGATCAGCGCCTTCACCGGCGCGATCACCGAACGGCGGCGCGCCGGCGGGGCGACCGCCAATCTCGGCATCTTCCTGGAGGATGACTGGCAGATCGGCCCGCTCACCATCAACGGCGGCCTGCGTGCGGATCGGTCGAGCATCACCGGCGGCTTTTACCGCGCAGTGACCGCAAACGGCGTGCCGGTCGCCAACCTGATAGCGCCGGACCGCTCCGACTGGTCGCTGAGCTGGCGTGCGGGCGCGCTGTTCTATGCCACCCGCCGCCTTGATGTGCGCGCGGCTGCCTATACCGGTCTCAGGCTCCCGACTTTGAACGAGCTCTACCGCCCCTTTGTGGTCTTTCCTGTCACCACCGAGGCCAATGCGAACCTTGTCAACGAGCGGCTTCGGGGCTTCGAGTTCGGCTTGGACTGGCAGCCCGTCAATGCTGTGGTGATCGCGGTTACCGCCTTCGACAACGAGGTGGAGAACGCCATCGCCAATGTCACCGTCGGTCCCAATCTGCGCCGCCGGGCGAACCTGCCCGCCATCACCGCGCGCGGGATCGAGGCCAGTCTGGCGGCGAAATTCGGTCCGGTCAGCTTTGAGGGTGCGCTGGCCTGGACCGATGCTCAGGTGCGGGGTCAAGGCGCCTCGGCCGATCTCGATGGCAATCGTCCGGCCCAGACCCCCGCGTTCGCCGCCACCCTGACACTTGGGTGGGAACCTGCAGCAGGTTGGCGGCTGGCCGGGACGCTGCGCCACGTCGCGTCCCAGTTCGAAGATGACCGCGAGACCGACCGGCTGGCTCCGGCAACCACGCTTGATGCGTTCATCGCCATGCCGCTCGGCGGGAAGCTGGCCTTTGTCGCGCGCGCCGAGAACCTGACCGACGAGGCGATCATCACCCGCAACCAGGCCGGATCAACTGATCTAGGTGTTCCGCGCACGTTCTGGTTTGGCTTGCGGTACGGATTTTGAAGTCGGGGACCGAAGCGAGCAATAATCTTCTCCGGCCTCACGCCAGCGCGACGTCATGCTGCGTCGCCGCAAGGATTGTGGCATTTTTGCTACTCCCCGGCATAACTTGCCCGTGACTCTTGTTAGGGCGTGCGACCCTGATAGGTTTCACGTTGCTAACCCAAGCACGGCATCTAGACCGGCTGGTATGTGGAGAGAGGGAAACCATGACGCGCAAGTTCGCATATTTCGCCTGTGGCCTTTTGGCATGCAGCGCTTTGACCACCCCTGTTTTTGCGCAGGATGCAGAGCCCGAGGCGCAGACCAACCGGAACGACAACGTCATCATCGTGACGGCAACCCGCCGCGCGCAGGACGTGCAGGACATTCCCCTCGCGGTGACCGCGATCGCGCCGCAGCAGCTCGAAGCGCAGCGCGTGGTCAACATCCAGCAGATCGCCGCGCTGGCGCCAAGCTTCACCGCGAGCCAGGCGCAGCTTGCCTCGGGCTCGGTTGTGCTGCGTGTGCGTGGTATCGGCACGACTTCGAACAATATCGGCTTTGAAAGCGCTGTCGGCATCTTCATCGACGGTGCCTATCAGTCGCGCCCTGGCGTGGCGCTCAGCGAATTCGTCGATGTGGAGCGCGTGGAAGTGCTGCGCGGCCCGCAGGGCACTCTGTTCGGCCGCAACACATCGGCCGGCGCGCTCAACATCACCAATGTCCGGCCCGACGTTACCGAGTTCAGCGGCTTCGTGAATGCCGAATACGGCAATTTTGACGAAGTCAGCCTGCAGGGCGCCATCAACGTCCCGATCGTGCAAGACACGGTGGCGCTGCGTCTGACCGGTGCTTTCCGCCAGCGTGATGGCTTCCTGACCGTGGTCGATCGCGCGGGCCGCCCGGTGGGAGACACCAATGATGTCGACCAGTGGCTGGTGCGCGGCCAGATCGGGTGGGATACCGACAGCGGAATGCGCGGTCGGATCATCGCCGACTATTCCAAGAGCCAGTCGAGCTGCTGCGGCGCGATTGAGCTCTACCAGTCGCCGCTGGTGACCGGGCGAGCCTATGCTGCCGTGGGCCTCGGCCTCAATGGTGGCAACGGCCAGCCCTTGGTCAGCACCTCCGAACGCAACCAGAATGCCTTCGAGCAGGCGCTGGACAATCGCATCGTCTCGGCCAACTTTGCGCCTCAGGCGGACATCGACAATTACGGCGTGACTGGCGAGTTCGAATTCCCGATCTCCGATAATGCCGATCTCATCTTCATCGGCTCCTACCGCAAATACCAGAGCTTCGAGCGTTACGATTCGGATTTCACCGGTCTTGATATCTTCAACGTGCCCGCCCTCAATCTCGACATCGACACCTGGACTGCCGAATTGCGGCTCCAGGGCGAGGCGGTCGAGGGCAAGCTCAATTACATGGTCGGCGGGTTCTACTCCGACGAGCGGATCGACCAGTCGGTCAGCTTTTCGCTCGGGCAGGATTATGGCGAGAATGTCGGCGCGCTGCTGTTCGTCCCGACCGGAGGAGCGCTCGGGCCCAACCCGCTTACGCTGTTCAGCGGACGGGATCCGGCCGGCACCAGCAATACCAACCGCTTCCAGCAGGATGCGAAGAGCTACGCGATCTTCACCCACAACTCTTTCGAGATCACCGACGGGCTCGAGCTGACGCTGGGTGCGCGCTATTCGTGGGAAGACAAGTCGGGCGGCTTCACGCAGACGGCGATCAATAACCAGGTCTGCCCCGCCACGCTGGGTGCGCTGGGTGCCATTCCGGCAGCGCTGCGGCCGACGTTCATCGGCCTCGGCTGCTTCGGCTTCACGGCGCCCGCCAACCTGCCGCAGGCCGCTGCCCTGCCACTGGTGCGCACCTTCCAGTCGAATTTCGAAGACGAAGAGCTGATCTACACCGTCAAGCTCGGCTACGAACTCAGCCCCTTTGTCAGCAGCTACGCCAGCTTCACACACGGTTACAAGGCGGGCGGGATCAACCTCGATACCACCGCAGCGGTGGGCGGGGCTGACCCGACTTTCCTTTCGGAAGAGGTTGATGCCTACGAATTGGGGGTCAAGGCTCGTACTCCGAACGGCGCGCTGACCGTCAATGTCGCAGCGTTCTACGAGGAATTCACCAACTTCCAGGTGCTCGAATTCACCGGCACCGCCTTTGCCACCTTCAACGTGCCCGTTGCCGAAACCCGGGGTGTGGAAATCGAAAGCGTGCTTCGGCCCAATGACGAACTGACCTTCAACCTCGCCGCGACGTTCCTCGAAGCGAGCTACCCGGATGACTGCGCGGGGACGCAGACATCGGTGCAGGTTGTGGCCCTGTGCGGCAACGATCTCACCAATGCGCCGAAGATCATCGCGCTGGCTGGCGCCATGTGGGAGAAGCCGATCAACGACACGATGGAGTTCTTCCTGGCCGGGCAAATCCGGCTTGAAAGCGATCAGCGCACGTCAACGCAGGCGATCATCCTGCCGACAGTCGCGGCAGGCGCGAGCCAGGCGCAGGTGCAGGCCGCCGTCGATGCCTCGCCGCCGATCATCGCCGACATTCAGGACGGCAAGGCCTTCATCAACATGCGCGCGGGGCTTCGCTTTGCCGAGGGCAAGTACGCGATCGAAGGCTGGGTCAACAACCTCACCGACGAGGTGGTGCGCGGGGTGACCTTCAACACCACGCTGCGCGGTTCGGGCGCGGCCAACTCGCGCTCGGCCTTCACCCTGCCGCCGCGCCAATACGGCGTGACGCTGCGCGCCAAGTTCTAAGCGCAAAAGGGCTTTGGCCAAAAAAAGGGGCGGCTCGATGGTTCGAGCCGCCCTTTTTTTGCGAAGGCGCCGAGGCGGCTGCGCTTACATGGATCTTGCGATCAGCATCTTCATGATCTCGTTCGACCCGCCGTAAATCCGCGCAATACGGGTGTCGCGGTACATCCGGGCGATGGCGTAATCATTGATGTAGCCCGCGCCGCCGTGGAACTGGAGGCACTTGTCGACCACTTCGGATTGCAGTTCGGTCACCCAATACTTCGCCATGCTGGCGGTCGCGACATCCAGCTTGCCTTCGAGCAGCTTGGCGATGCAATCATTGACGAACACCCGCGCCGCCGTGCCGCGCGCCTTCAGGTCAGCCAGCACGAACTGGGTGTTCTGGAAGTCCCAGATCGTCTTGCCGAAGGCCTTGCGGTTCTTGACGTATTCGACCGTCACATCGAGCGCCTTTTCGATGCCGCTGATGGCGTTCATCGCGATCACCAGCCGCTCCTGCGGCAGCTCGCCCATCAGCTGGTAGAACCCGCGCCCCTCGACCCCGCCGAGCAGATTGTCGGCCGGGATGAAGACGTTGTCGAAGAACAGTTCCGAAGTGTCCTGCGCATCGAGCCCGATCTTGTCGAGCTTCTTGCCGCGCTGGAACCCTTCGGCGCCGTCGGTTTCGAGCAGCAGCAGCGAGATGCCCTTGGCACCCTCGGCCGGATCGGTCTTGGCGACGACGATGATGAAATCGGTGAGCTGCCCGTTCGAGATCCAGGTCTTCGACCCGTTGAGGCGATACCCGTTGCCGTCCTTCAGCGCGGTGGTCTTGATCGATTGCAGGTCGCTCCCCGCATCAGGCTCGCTCATCGCGATGGCGCTGACGAGGTCGCCGCTGACTAGGCGGGGCAGGTACTTGAGCTTCTGCTCTTCGGTGCCGTGGCGCACCAGATAGGGCAGGATGATGGTGTTGTGCAAGGACGCGCCAAAGCCGTCGACGCCGTGCTTGCCCTGCTGATCGATCACCACCATGTCATGCCGGAAATCGCCGCCGTGGCCGCCATATTCGGTCGGCACGCTCACGCCGAGCAGCCCTGCCGCCCCGGCCTCGCGCCAGAATTCGCGCTCCACCATCCCGTCTTCGCGCCACTTCTCGACCCGCTTTTGCGGGGCGTGCTGGGCGTAGAACTTGCCGACCGCGTCGGCGAAAATGGCGATTTCTTCTTCTTCCATGAAGGCCGGTTGCGGCACATCGATGACGGGCATTTTGGATCCTCTCTCTCAAATCTCTATCTCTGTGCTCCCCCGCGCAGGCGGGAGTCTCAGGCAATCTGCAGGGTGCCTGCGGCCTGACGTCCCCGCCTGCGCGGGGACTCGCGCTAATTACTTCCCCGTCCAGTTGGGCTTGCGCTTCTCGGCAAAGGCGGCCGCGCCTTCGCGGGCGTCGTGGCTGACGAACACCGGTCCGATCAGCGCGCCCTGCTTGTCATAGCGCTCGTCCATGGCCCAGCCGCGCGATTGCTTCATCACCTGCTTCGACACCTTGACCGCGAGCGGGCCATTGGCGGCGATCCGGGCGGCGAGTGCCTTGGCGGCATCAAGCGCCGGGCCTTCGGTTACCTCGTTGATCATGCCAAGCTGATAGGCGCGCTCGGCCCCGATGAAATCGCCGGTCAGCGCCAGTTCCATCGCGACCCGCTCGGGGATCTGGTCGGGCAGCATCATCACGCCCCCGGCAGCGGCGACAAGCCCGCGCTTCACTTCGGGAATGCCGAACTTGGCATTGGCGTGCGCGACCACAAGATCACAGGCGATCATCAGCTCAAGACCCCCGGCGAGCGCATAGCCTTCCACCGCCGCGATCAGCGGCTTGGCCGGCGGGGCCTGCACCACGCCGCCAAAGCCCCGGCCCGGAACGCTGGGGGATTCGCCGCGCAGGAAGCCCTTCAGATCCATCCCCGAGCAGAAGGTCCCGCCCGCACCGGTGAGGATGCCGACGCGCAGATCATCCTCTGCATCGAGCCGGTCCATCGCCGCCGCAATCGCTTCCGATGCGGCCTTGGTCATGGCGTTCTTGGCTTCGGGGCGGTTGATGGTGACGATGAGGACGCCGTCCTCGACTTCGGTCAGCACTTCGGGGGCGGTGGTGTCGCTCACAGGTTCTCTCCCTATCGAAAATGTGATTGCGATTTGAAACGCAATTCTTGTGCGAGTGGTGCAGTGGGTTTACGGACGCGTCAACCGCAATTTCGCTATAAACGGAGAGAGGACATCATGGCCGAGGCTTACATCATCGACGCAGTGCGCACCCCGCGCGGGATCGGCAAGCAGGGCAAGGGTGCGCTCGCCGCGTGCCACCCGCAGCATCTCGCCGCGACCGTGCTGAAGGCGATCAAGGACCGCAACAATCTCGACACCGCGACGGTCGATGACGTGATCTGGTCGGTCTCGACCCAAGACGGGATGCAGGCGGGCGACATGGGGCGGATGGCGGCTCTGGACGCAGGCTTCGACATCACCTCGTCCGGGACCACGCTGGACCGCTTCTGCGGCGGCGGCATCACCAGCGTCGCGCTGGCATCGGCGCAGGTGATGAGCGGGATGGAAGATTGCGTCATCGCCGGGGGCACCGAGATGATGAGCCTCACCGCTGCGATGAGCCAGGAAAAGATGCGCGCAGGGATCAAGCCGCCGATGATGGGCAGCTACAACGCGCGCCTTCAAGCCGTGCACCCGCAGTCGCACCAGGGCATCTGCGGCGATGCGATTGCATCCAAGGAAGGCTTCACCCGCGAGGAGCTGGACGAAGTCGGCTACCGCTCGCAGCAGCGCGCCGCCGCTGCGATGGCCGAGGGCCGCTTTGCCAAGTCGGTGGTGCCGGTGACGGCGGATGATGGCACGGTTCTGCTTGATCGTGATGAATATGCCCGCCCCCAGACCACCCGCGAAGA
>RDXA01000414.1 GCA_004292705.1 Sphingomonadales bacterium
GGCACATCCGCGCCGAGCTTCGCCGCCCGCGCCTGCCAGTCCTCGGGCAAGCCGTGGAGCGCCTCGACCATGCGGAACACCGCCCCCGCATCCGCCGACCCGCCGCCCAGACCAGCCGCGACGGGGAGATTCTTCTCCAGCGTCACCGCGAGGCCTTGCGGGCGCGGGAGGGCGTTCAGCGCGCGGGCGACGAGGTTGTCGAAGGGATTGTCGAGCACCCTCCCAAACTCTCCCAGCGTGGTGACGCTGTCCTGCGCAGCAGGCTCCGCCGTCAGCACGTCGCCCGCATCGACGAAGGCGAACAGGGTCTCAAGCTCGTGATACCCATCCTCCCGCCGCCTGCGGACATGCAGCGCGAGGTTGATCTTGGCGTATCCAATCTCGGGGGCGGTTTCGCGCATTCTAATTACCCCCTGGAACGGGGAGGGGGGCCGTCCAAAAGACGGTGGAGGGGCACCCGCGCCATCCGGCAAGAGGCCCGTGCCCCTCCACCACGCTGCGCGTAGTCCCCCTCCCCATGCTGGGGAGGATCGGGACCATCACATATTCGGATAGTTCGGCCCGCCGCCACCTTCCGGCGTCACCCAGTTGATGTTCTGGTTGGGGTCCTTGATGTCGCAGGTCTTGCAGTGGACGCAGTTCTGCGAGTTGATCTGGAACTTCGGGCTGCCATCCGCTTCCTGAAGCCATTCATAGACCCCCGCCGGGCAATAGCGCGCCGAGGGCCCGCCGAACACCGCCAGCTCGCTGTCCTTCTGCAAGCCCAAGTCGCTCACCTGAAGATGGACCGGCTGGTCCTCGGCATGGTTGGTGTAGCTGTAGGCGACGTTGGTCAGGCGATCGAAGCTGATCACGCCATCGGGCTTGGGGTAGTCGATCTTGGGGTAAAGATCGGCGCGGCCGGTCATTTCGTGATCGGCGTGGAATTTCATGGTGATCGGCAGACCGATCTTGAGCTGGCGCATCCACATGTCGATGCCGCCGAGCAGCGTGCCGATGTCATCGCCGTACTTCTCCATCGCCGGGAGCACGTTCTTGACCTTCTTGAGCTCGTCACCAACCCAGCTGCCGCGCACGGCGGGTTCGTAATCGGTCAGCTCGGTCTTCTCGTGGCCCGCGGCGATGGCTGCGGCGACGCTTTCGGCCGCCAGCATCCCGCTCTTCATCGCGGTGTGGCTGCCCTTGATCCGGGGCACGTTCACAAAGCCTGCCGCGCAGCCGATCAGCGCGCCGCCGGGGAAGGCGAGCTTGGGGATCGACTGCCAGCCGCCGTCATTGATCACCCGCGCGCCATAGGACACGCGCTTGCCGCCTTCGAGATATTCGCGGATCGCCGGGTGCTGCTTCCAGCGCTGGAATTCCTGATAGGGCGAGACCCAGGGGTTCTTGTAATTGAGCCACGTCACAAAGCCGAGCGCCACCTGTCCGTTCGCCTGATGATACAGGAACCCGCCGCCATTGCTGCCGCTTTCCGACAGCGGCCAGCCCTGCGTGTGGATCACCCGGCCGGGCTTGTGCTTCTTGGGATCGATGTCCCAAAGCTCCTTGATGCCGAGACCGTAAATCTGCGGCTGGCAATTGGCCTCGAGGTCATACTTGGCCTTCATCCGCTTGGTCAGGTGCCCGCGCGCGCCTTCGGCAAACAGAGTGTACTTGGCGTGGATTTCCATGCCGGGGGTGTAGTCGCCCTTGTGGCTGCCATCTGCGGCAATGCCCATGTCCTGCGTGATGACGCCAGCGACGCGGCCTTCGTCATCGATCATCACTTCGGCAGCGGGGAAGCCCGGGAACACCATCACGCCAAGGCCCTCGGCCTGTTCGGCCAGCCAGCGGGTGAGATTGCCGAGCGATCCAGTGTAGCAGCCGTGGTTCGAAAGGAACGAAGGCATGATCAGGTGCGGGATCGCGGTCTTGCCCTTCTTGGACAGCGCCCAGTGCCAGTTGTCGGTCACCGGGGTTTCCGCCATCGGGCAGCCCATCGTGCGCCACTCGGGCAGCAGTTCGTCCAAGGCCTTGGGATCGACCACCGCGCCCGAAAGGATATGGGCCCCGATCTCGGAGCCCTTCTCAAGCACGATCACTTCGAGGTCGGCGTTGATCTGCTTCAACCGGATCGCCGCAGCAAGGCCCGCCACCCCGCCGCCGACAACCACGACATCGCAGGGCATAGATTCACGTTCGCTCATCGAAGCTTTCCTGATCCTTGTAGGTTTCTGCCGCGCAGACCGCACAGTCTGGCGATATGCCTTGTCCATCCACTTGCTAACAGGGTTCCGGACAGTCAAGACCCGCATTGGATAGAATGACCCCCTAATGCTCCGGCACGACCCTTCCCTTGCGCGTGATTTCGAAGCGGCGCTCGCCTGGTGGCATATGGCCGGGGTCGATTGCGACTTTGCCGATGACGCTACGGCGTGGTTGAGCGACGAGCCGAGGACACGTCCTGCGCCCGGCACGGAAACCATGGGCCCGGAAGATCACAGCCTGCGGTCTGCAACGCGCGCTTCGGGCGAACCGAGGCTCGATCGCAACGCATCCCTGCCGCCCACACCTGCTGCTGCTGCGACACAGCGGCGCAATCTGCTGGGCGATTCGCCCCCCACCGATCTCGCGGCCTTCCGGCAATGGTGGATGGAAGACGCTGCGCTTGCGACTGCGCGCGGCGCCGTCCGGGTGCCACCTCGCGGAGGAGCGGGGGCGGCCATCATGGTTCTGGTGCCGCACCCCGAACAGGGTGACAGCGACACCCTGCTCTCAGGGCCGCAAGGTCGGCTGCTCGCCAACATCCTAGCGGCGATGGGCGTGGATGAGGGCGAGGTCTACATCGCCTCCGCCCTGCCCTGCCATACGCCGATGGCTGATCTCGAGGCCATCGCGGCAGGAGGGATGGACGCGGTCACAGCGCATCATGTGAACCTCGTTGCCCCCGCCAGGCTCCTCGCCTTCGGCACGGGGCTTTCCGCGATGCTTTTGGCCCCACCGCATCAGCCTTTACGTGAAATCAACTATGCCGGGGGCAAAGTCCCGGCAATCGTGAGCGAAACGCTCGAAGCCCTGATGGAAAGCCCCCGGCTCAAGGCCCGGTTCTGGCGGAGATGGATGGAATGGTCGGCCACTGTTTGAGGCGCTTCGGGAAGCACTCGGGCACTGCACTCGCAGCAATGATGCTGGCGAGCACAGCTCTCGCTGCGCCTGCCAATGCTCAATCGGGCGAACTTGTGGCGCGCTGGAACGGCGCAGTGCCGGGCGAGCGGTCAATTGCGTCGGTGCTGACGGCCGAGGAACGCGCCCATTACCGCCAGCTCTTCGCCGCGATCGATGCCGAGCAATGGGACATGGTCGAGGGCCTTCTCGCCCAGCGCCCGGATGGCGTGCTGACCCCGGCGGCACGCGCCGAATTCTACACGCACGCCAAAAGTCCGAAAATTTCCGCCGGGCAGATCGCGGCCTGGTTCAACGCCGGGGTCGAGCTGCCGCAGGCCGAGCAATTGGCCCGGATGGGCGCAAAGCGTGGGCTGACTGCCCTGCCCGCCCTGCCCGGTGAGCAAGGCTTTGCGCGCCAACCCTATTCGCCCAAGCGGATTCTGCCGCGCAGCGTCAACGACGGGACCATGCCGTCGGCGACCGCTTCAGCGATCCTCGAATCGATCAAGGCCGACAATCCGGGCGAAGCCCAGCGCCTGCTCGCCGAGATCGATCCGATGCTGTCCAGCGACGCACGTGCCGAGTGGCGCCAGCGCGTCGCCTGGAGCCACTATATCGAAAACAACGATGCCGCCGCGCTGGAACTGGCGCGCACTGTTGCCGAAGGTTCGGGCGAGTGGGTGGCAGAAGGGGTCTGGGTCGAAGGGCTCGCCGCATGGCGGATGGGCTATTGCTCGCTTGCGGGCGAGGCCTTTGCCCGGGTCGCCGCAATGGCCTCCAATGTCGAACTGGCCGCAGCCGGGCATTACTGGGCAGCGCGGGCGGCGGTGCGCTGCCGCGAGCCGGGACAGGCGCAGCAGCACCTCGCCACCGCCGCGCAGATGGACGAGACGCTCTACGGGATGCTCGCTGCCGACCAGCTGGGGATCGAACTCCCGGCTCACGCGCCGCCCGCACCCTTGAGCCGCGAGGACTGGTCACAGCTTGCACCGCGGCCCAATGTGCAGGTGGCAACCGCGCTGATGGAAATCGGCCGTCCGGCGCTTGCCGACGAAGTGCTGCGGCATGAAGCCCGGATCGGCCCGGCCCACCAATTTGGTGCGCTGTCACGCCTCGCACGCGAGCTTGGCCTGCCGGCCACCCAGCTGTTCATGGCGCACAATGCCCCTTACGGCACCACCAGTGATCCATCCTTGCGCTTTCCGGTTGCCTATTGGCAGCCGGTTGGCGGCTGGCAGGTCGACCCGGCGCTGGCGTTCGCGCATGCACTCCAGGAATCGAATTTCCGCGCGGCGGCGGTAAGCCCCGCCAATGCCCGGGGCCTCATGCAGATCATGCCCGGCACCGCGCGCGATCATTCGGGCCGTCTCAGCCTCGGCGCGAGTTACGAGGATCTCAACGATCCGCAGGTCAACCTCGCCTATGGCCAGCGGCACCTCGAAATGCTGCGCGATTCCCCCGCCACCGGCGGCGCGCTGCCAAAGATCATGGCCGCCTATAATGCGGGGCTCACGCCGGTCGGGCGCTGGAATTCGGAAATCAACGACCAGAACGACCCGCTGCTGTGGATGGAATCGATCCCCTATTGGGAAACGCGCGGCTATGTCGCGATCGTGATGCGCAATTACTGGATGTATGAACGCGCCGCTGGCGTTGCCTCGCCCAGCCGCCGCGCGCTGGCGCAAGGGCGCTGGCCCGATTTCCCGCGTGCTGCTACCACCCGCTCGGCGCGATTGGAGCCGTAACGGGAGCGGGCCGAGTGGCGATTGACGAAAGCCGGGTTTTCAAGCCGATCAATATCGCTGTCCTGACCGTATCGGACACACGGACACCGGAGACCGACACGTCGGGCGATATCCTGGCGGCGCGGGTGACCGGCGCGGGTCATCATCTGGCCGCGCGGACCATCGTGAAAGATGATGCCGCGCTGCTCGCCGCACATTTCGAGACGTGGATTGATGATCCGGCCATCGATGCGATCGTCAGCACCGGCGGCACCGGCCTCACAGGCCGCGATGTGACGCCCGAAGCGCTGGCGATGATCACAGGCGCGCGCGCGATTCCCGGCTTTGGCGAACTGTTCCGCTGGCTCAGTTTCAAGACCATCGGGACCAGCACGGTCCAGTCGCGCGCCTGCGCGGTGGTGGCGCGCGGAACCTATATCTTCGCCCTCCCCGGATCGAACGGCGCGGTGAAGGACGGCTGGGATGGCATCCTCGCCGAGCAATTGGACAGCCGCAACCGGCCCTGCAATTTCGTGGAACTGATGCCGCGGCTCAGAGAGGCCTGACCCTCCCTGCGGGGCTTGGCACAACGCCTTTTGTTCTATAAATGTTCCGTATGGAACATGCTCCGATCAAGGGACGCGGCGCGCCATCGGGAGCGGTGCCCACTCGCTTCGGCCTCCCCGCCCGCGAGGCTGACGGGGACTGGCGCGATGCTGTCGACCGGCTCGATGGCCCTCCGGTCAAGCTGCGCACCACTGTGACCGAGGAACGGCCCAAGTCGATCCTGACCTTCAACCAGTCGCCCGATGTGCCCTTCGATCGCTCGATCAATGCCTACCGCGGGTGTGAGCACGGCTGCGTCTATTGCTTCGCGCGCCCCACCCATGCCTATCACGACCTCTCGCCCGGCCTTGATTTCGAGACCCGGCTGTTCGCCAAGCCCAATGCGGCCGAACTGCTGCGCGCGACGCTGGCAAAGAAGGGCTACGAGCCCAAGCCTATCGCAATGGGCACCAACACCGACCCTTATCAGCCGATCGAGCGCGACTACCGCATCACCCGCCAGCTGCTCGAAGTGTGCTGCGAAGCGCGCCACCCTGTCACCATCACCACCAAGTCCGACCGGGTGCTGGACGATGCCGACCTGTTGGCGGAGATGGCGCGCGCAAAGCTGGTGGCGGTATCGATCTCGGTGACGACACTCGATCCGGCGCTGTCCGGCAAGCTCGAACCGCGCTGCGCCGCGCCTGCCAAGCGGGTGGCGGCATTGGGCAAGTTGGTGGAGCTAGGCGTACCGGTGCATTGCTCCCTGTCGCCGATCATCCCGGCGATCACCGACGAATTCATGGAAGGAATCATCGCCCGCGTGGCGGAACTGGGCGTCCAGAGCGTCGGCTGGATCCCGCTGCGCCTCCCCCACGAAGTCGCACCGTTGTTCCGCGAATGGCTCGCGGTCCACTACCCCGAACGCGCAGGCAAGGTCATGAGCATCGTCCGCGAAATGCGCGGCGGGCGGGACAATGATCCGAACTTCCACAGCCGTATGAACCCCCAAGGCGTGTGGGCCGACCTCATCCGGTCGCGGTTTAAGGTGGCGTGCCGGAAGGCAGGGATCGGAAAGGCGCGGTTCGAGCTTGATTGCTCGCGCTTTCAGCCGCCCGAGGTGAGTGGGCAGCTCAGGCTGATCTAACCTAGCCGAATCCCTCCCCGACCTCGCCCGGCGCAAAGCGGACAAGACGGCTGTCCACCAGCGCGGCGGTGCGGTTGACCACCGCCTTCTGATAATCAGGGTCCTTGATCATCGCAAAGAATGCGCCCGAATTGGGATATTGCGCGATGAAGGCATCGTGCCAGCGTTCGCCATCGGGGCCAGTCACCATGGTCTCGAACCGCCCGCGCCACAAGATTGTGCCGCCGAGCTTGCGGAAAATCGGGCCGCTGGTGGCACCGTATTCCGCATAGGCCCGCCGCCCGCTCCAGCCCTTGCCTGCGTGTTCATGACCCTCGGGATATTCGGCGTGCTCGCGGTAGAGCAATAGGTTGAGCATGTTGATCGGCGTGTCGCGCGGCAGGTCCTTGAAGGCCGCAAAGTTGGCGGGGCTCGGGTCGATATAGGTTTCGCAGGTCATGGGGTGTCCTCCTCCCTGAGGTCGCGTTGCATGTAGACGGTATCGAGCAACCGCCCGAACTTGTATCCGACATTGCGCATCCGGCCGGCATGGACAAAGCCGCACTTGCCATGGAGCGCCACCGAGGCAGGCTCGCCCCCGCCTATCACCGCAATCATCTGCTGAAACCCGCTCGCCCGCGCTGTGTCGATCAGTGCCGCAAGCAAGGCCGTCCCGATCCCGCCGCCCCGCGCATCATGGGCGACATAGATGCTGTCTTCGCAGGTATGCGCATAGGCAGCGCGGTCGCGGAAGCGGGCGGCATAGGCATAGGCTACCACCCCGCTCCCACTTTCACGGGCCCGCTCGGCGACAAGGAAGGGGTAGCGGCGCGCGACGAAGTCGGTGATCTTGTCCGCCCATGCCGCTGCATTCGGCGCGACGGTGTCAAAAGTCGCCGTCCCGTTCGCCACATGCCAGTCGTAGATTGCTGCAATGGCCTGCGCATCGCTCTCGCGCACAGGCCGGATTGCCACATCAGCCAAGCGTGTAGTCCGCAAAGCGGTCACGCAGGTCTTTCTTGGAAATCTTGCCGGTTGCGGTGTGCGGGATATCATCGACGAATTCGACCGCATCGGGCAGCCACCATTTGGCGACGATCGGCTTCAAGTGTTCGATGATCTCGCCGCCGGTCACCTCGGCTCCCGCCTTCTTCACCACGAACAGTACCGGCCGCTCGTCCCACTTGGGGTGAGTGATACCGATGCAGGCGGCCTCGGCCACGGCGGGATGCCCACAGGCGGCATTTTCCAGCTCGACCGAGCTGATCCACTCGCCGCCCGATTTGATCACGTCCTTGGTGCGGTCGGTCAGTTGCAGGGTGCCGTCGGGGTGGAGGATGCCGACATCGCCGGTGTCGAACCAACCTTCGTTGTTGGCCGCATCCTTGTCTGCCTTGAAATAGCGTTTGATCACCCACGGCCCGCGAATCTGGAGAGCGCCGCTGGTCTTGCCATCCCGTGGAAGTTCGGTCGTCATGTCGGAGAGATCGACCGTGCGCAGCTGCACGCCGAAGATCGGGCGGCCCTGCATCGCGATCTTTTCGACCTTCTGTTCGAGGGTCAGCGTGTCCCAGTCCCAGGTCGGGCCGCCAACCGTGCCGATGGGCGAGGTTTCGGTCATGCCCCAGGCGTGCTGGACGCGGGTGCCGTTCTTCAGCAGCCGTTCGATCATGAAGCGCGGCGCGGCCGATCCTCCGATGGTCGCCGCCTTGAGCGGCGGCAGGTCGAGGCCATTGGCATCGCAATACTGGAAATGCGCGAGCCACACGGTCGGCACGCCCGCGCTGTCCGTCACGCCTTCGCGCAGCATCAGATCGTGCAGCACGGCAGGATCGTTCACCGCCGAGAACACGAACTTGATGCCCGCCATCGCGCCCGCATAGGGCAGACCCCAGCTCGCCGCATGGAACATCGGCACCACCGGCAGCATCACCGAGGCGCTGGAGAAATTGAACGCCGCCGGTTGCAGCCCGCTCATGGCGTGCATCACGGTCGAGCGGTGTTCATATTGCACCCCCTTCGGATTGCCGGTGGTGCCGGAGGTGTAGCAGATCATGCAAGGGTCGGTTTCCGGCCCAGTGACCCACTCAAACTCGCTGTTCTCGGCCCCGATCCAATCCTCGAAGGCGGGGGCGTGTTCGCCGCTGTCGTAGCAGATGTAATGCTCCACCGTGGGCCAGCGCGAGCGCATCCGGTCGACGATCGGCTGGAACGCCGCGTCATAGCACAGAACGCGGTCCTCGGCGTGGTTGACGATGTATTCGAGCTGGTCGTCGAACAGGCGCGGGTTCACGGTGTGGAGCACCCCGCCCATGCCCGCGACGCCATACCAGCTGACGAGATGGCGCGCGTGGTTCATGGCGAGGCTGGCAACCTTGTCGCCCGGCTTCAGGCCAAGCCGCTGGAGCGCCTGCGCCATCTTCAGCGCATCGCGGCGGATGCCTGCCCAGTCAGTGCGGGTCTCGCTGCCATCGGCCCAGCGGCTGACGATCTCGCGCGTCGGTGCCTCGCGCGCGGCGTGATCGATCACTGCGGTCACCCGCATCGTCCAGTCCTGCATAGCTCCAAGGCGTGCCATGGCCATCATTCTCTCCGTTCAGACGAAATCATGCTGCGCGTGTTATGTGGGAATCAGCGCGCTTGAATGCCCGCAGCTGTCCCGCTTGGCAATCGGGCAGCGCGACAAACGATGACATGCAATCAGGCCACCAACCTCAGGTTTCCGCGCCGCTTCAATGGGACCAGCGATACCTTGGCGATGCCATCGACGGCGGCAAGCCGCTCGGCCAGCTCTCCGGTCAGCACGAAATGGCGCCCCAGCCGCATTTCGGCCTGACCGCCATCAGCCAATGCCAGCCTGACCACCACTTCGCCCGAGCCGGTCGGCCGGTCGCCTTGCGCAGCGGCCAGCTCAATCTGGAGCTCGCGCAAGGCGTCGAGATGAGCAATGTCGGCGGTCAACTCCATCGCCGTTGCCCCGCTCACCGCTGCCAGCGGCCGTGCCCCGCGCACGGTCAGGCGCGGAGGTTCATCGGGGTTGGGCGAATCCAGTTCAACTGTCAGCAGCAGACATTCGCCATTCTGCGCCCAGCGCTCGAAATCGGGCACCAGCGCCTCTTCAAAGCAGGCCGCCGAAAACTGGCCCGAAGCATCGGAGAAATCCGCCCGCACAAAGGTCCCGCCCTT
>RDXA01000415.1 GCA_004292705.1 Sphingomonadales bacterium
GTCAGCCGCTCCCTCGCCGCGTGCGAAGGCGCGCTGCTTGTCGTCGACGCGGCGCAGGGCGTCGAAGCGCAAACCCTCGCCAACGTCTACCAGTCGATCGAGCACGATCACGAAATCGTCCCCGTCATCAACAAGATCGACCTCCCCGCCGCCGAGCCCGACAAGGTCAAGGCCGAGATCGAGGAGATCATCGGGCTCGACGCGTCCAACGCCGTCCTCACCTCCGCCAAGTCGGGCATCGGGATCGAGGACGTGCTCGAAGCCGTCGTCGCCCGCATCCCCCCGCCCAAGGGCCAGATCGAAGCGCCGCTCACCGCCAGCCTCGTGGACTCGTGGTACGACCCCTATCTCGGCGTCGTCATCCTTGTGCGCGTGATCGACGGCAAGCTCACCAAGGGGCTCAACATCCGCTTCATGCAGGGCGGCACCCAGCACCTCGTCGACCGCGTCGGCTGCTTCACCCCCAAGCGCACGGACTTGCAGGAACTCGGCCCGGGCGAGATCGGCTTCATCACCGCCCAGATCAAGGAGGTCGAACAGGCCCGCGTCGGTGACACCATCACCACGGTCAAAGGCGGATCGGACACCCCGCTGCCGGGCTACAAGGAAGTCCAGCCGGTCGTCTTCTGCGGCCTCTTCCCGGTCGACGCTGCCGACTTCGAAAAGCTGCGCGAAAGCATCGCCAAGCTGCGGCTGAACGACGCCAGCTTCAGCTTCGAAATGGAATCAAGCGCCGCCTTGGGCTTCGGCTTCCGCTGCGGCTTCCTCGGCCTGCTGCATCTGGAAATCATCCAGGAACGCCTCAGCCGCGAATACGACCTTGACCTCATCACCACCGCGCCAAGCGTGGTCTACCGCATCCACCTCGGCCATTCGCGCTATGAGGATGCCAAGGTGATCGACATTCACAACCCTGCCGATTGGCCCGATGAAAACCGCATCGACGCGATCGAGGAGCCGTGGATCAAGGCGGTAATTTACACCCCCGATGAATACCTCGGCAGCATCCTCAAGCTGTGTCAGGACCGCCGCGGCATCCAGACCGAACTGACCTATGTGGGCGGCCGCGCGCAGGTGAGCTACGAATTGCCGCTCAACGAAGTGGTGTTCGACTTCTACGACCGGCTGAAATCGATCAGCCGCGGCTATGCCAGCTTCGATTACGAACAGATCGGCACCCGTGAGGGTGACCTCGTGAAGATGAACATCCTTGTCAACAACGAGCCGGTCGACGCGCTCTCCCTGATCGTCCACCGCGCCAACGCCGAAGAACGCGGGCGGGGGATGTGCGAGCGGCTGAAGGACCTGATCCCCCGCCACCTGTTCAAGATCCCGATCCAGGCCGCGATCGGCGGCAAGGTGATCGCCCGCGAAACCATCGCCGCGCTGCGCAAGGACGTGACCGCCAAGTGTTATGGCGGGGATATTTCCCGCAAGAAGAAGCTGCTCGACAAGCAGAAGAAGGGCAAGGCCCGCATGCGGGAGTATGGCAATGTGAGCATCCCGCAGGAGGCGTTTATTGCTGCGCTGCGGATGGGTGAGGAGTAACCCTCTTCCCTCCCGCCTAGGGGAGGGGCCGGGGGTGGGCCCGTCTAACTTGGTCCTGACGCAGAGCTTGCTCTCACCCCAAACCTCTCCCGCAAGCGGGAGGGGGACCAAGAAGCAAGGGGCCTCACCCCCGCCACGCCGCCACCGCTTCCATCCCTCGTCCGGCCTCGCGTCGGATAGTTGATAGAGATACACACACCCTATGGCTGCCTACAAAGAACCGACGTTTCAGGAGCGCACCGCGCTCGCGGAAAAGGCGCGCGCCAAGGCGCTGACAAAACTCGCCGCAAAACCGCAGATGGACGAAGCCGAGGTCGCCCGGCGCAAGGCCGCGCAGGAGGCCCGCGAGGCCGCCGCTGCCGAGAAGAGCGCGGCGCGCAAGGCGGCCATCGAGCAAGCGAAGGCGGACAAGCAAGCCGCTGCGGAAGCCGCCGCCGAAGTCGCGGCTGAGGCTGCCGCTCAGCCCGTGCGAACCGAAGCCGACCTGAAGGCCGAACGCGACGCCAAATACGCGGCCCGAAAAGCGCGCAAGAAGTAAGAGTGAAGCCCAGCGAACAAGCCGCAGGCTTGTGAGCGAGAGGCTGTAACTCCGGCCGGCGGGTGCTCAGCCGTCATGGCGTTCGCGCTGGCGGGGGCGGAGAGGCGGGCGGAGCGGGGGTCTTTGCGGCGGGTCATGTGGGGGGAGGGGATCACATTTTTCCGCGATTAGGAAAATGCGCGCCGCGGGGGAGGGGCGTCACCCTTCACTTGGCGTTCAGTGCGGCCCTCGCTATACGCACCTCCCATGACGTCGAAGCTCACCACCCAGATCGCGCGCGCCGCGCTTGCCGCCGCCGCTCTTGCAACCCTCTCGGCCTGTGCCGGCGGCGGGGAGGGCAAGGATCTCGCCTATGTCGCGCGCGATGTCGAATCGCTCTATGGCGAGGCGCAGAAGCGGCTCGACCGGGGCAACACCCTGCAGGCCGCAGCGCTGTTCGACGAGGTGGAGCGCCAGCACCCCTATTCGCCCTGGGCCCGCCGCGCGCAGCTGATGAGCGCCTTCAGCTATTACATCGCGCGCGATTACAACAAGGCGATCCAGAACGCGCAGCGGTTCTTGTCGATCCACCCGGGCAACAAGGACGCGCCTTATGCCTATTACCTGATCGCGCTGAGCTACTACGAGCAGATCAGCGATGTGAACCGCGACCAGAAGATCACCGAGCAGGCGCAGACCGCGCTGCGCGAGGTCAACCGCCGCTTCCCGCAGACCGAGTATGCGGCTGACGCGCGGCTTAAGCTCGATCTGGTGGTGGATCACCTGGCGGGCAAGGAAATGGAGATCGGCCGCCATTACCAGCGCATGGGCATGTGGCTCGCCGCAGACATGCGCTTCCGCAACGTGGTCGAGAAGTTCGACACCACCAGCCACACGCCCGAGGCGCTCTACCGCCTCACGGAGAGCAGCCTCGCGCTGGGCGTTCCGAACGAGGCGGTCAAGTATGCTGCTGTGCTCGGGGCGAACTACCCCGGCAGCGAGTGGTACGAGCGCGCCTTCAAACTGGTTGGCAAGCATGCCGAGGGCGTGACGGCGTCTTAGTTTTGCGCACCCGCCTCTGCGGGTGCGTCCTCGCTATGCGTGCAGCAAAGCTGCACCCGCTGCGGGCGGCCTTGCAGGTGTGCTTTGCACGTCTGCGCCTTCGGCTTGGACTCCGGCCTTGCGGCTGCTGGGCAGCCGGGTCAGTTGTCATGGCGTCCCACCCCTCCGCTGCTTCAGCGCGGGCCTTGACCAGCCTGACCGGCTTGGTCAAAGTCTCGGAATCAGGGGAGAACAACCATTACCAGAACCGTCCGCCTTGCCGCCGCCTTCGGGCTTGCTGTCAGCATGTCGGCCATGGCGGCCGCGCAGGAGGACGGATACCGGACACCGCCTGCCGCCGTTGCGGACATTGTCACCCGCGCGCCCAGCCCGGCGGTCTCGGTCTCACCCGGCGGGGACCAGCTGCTCCTGATCCAGCGCGAGGCGCTGCCGCCGGTTGCCGATCTGGCCAAGCCGATGGAGAAGCTGGCCGGGCTGCGGCTCGATGCCGCCACCAATGACCGGCACCGCACCCGTTCGGCCACCGGCCTCACTGTGCAGGATATCGCCAGCGGCCAGACCCGCGCCGTGGCGCTGCCCGCCGATGCCGATCTGTCGCGCTTCACCTGGGCGAAGGACGGATCGAAGGTGGTGTTCGCCAACACCCGGACCGATGCGGTCGATCTCTATGTGCTCGACACCGCCACCGCGGCTGCGCGCAAGGTGATGACGGGGGGCGTCAACGCGATCTTCGAGGGGCCGCAATGGCTCGCCGATGGGTCGCTGTTGGTGCTCACCATTCCCGAGGGGCGCGGGGCCATGCCGGTCGAATCGCTCACCCCGCGCGGGCCGTCGATCCAGACTGCCACCGGGGGCAAGCAGGCGCAGAACCGCACCTATCAGGACCTGCTCGAAAACCCGCATGACGAGGCGCTGTTCGCTTGGATGACGACGTCGCAGCCGGTGATCATGTCGGCTGACGGGCGCAGCAAGCGCGCCATCGGCACGCCGCGCATCTACACCTCGGTGACGCCCTCGCCCGATGGCCGGTATATGCTGATGGAATGGCTGGAGAAGCCGTTCTCCTACCAGGTGCCGTGGTCGCGTTTCCCGCTGACCAGCGCGGTTTATACCAAGGATGGCAAGCTGGTGCAGACCATCGCGCAGCAGCCGCTCGCCGATGATCTGCCGGTTCAGGGCGTCGTCACCGGGCGGCGCAATATCCAGTGGCACCCGACCGAGGATGCCCTGCTCATGTGGGTCGAGGCGCAGGATGGAGGCGATCCGCGCGTCAAGACCGCCAACCGCGACAATCTGCTCGCGCTGGCCGCCCCCTTCACCGGCGAGGCGCGGGTGCTCGCCCGGATGGAAGACCGCGCCTCGGGTGCCATCGGGATCGAGGGTTCCGATGACCTGATCGCCTATGAATATGACCGCGACACGCGCGAAATCCGCCAGACGCTGGTCGACGTGACCGGCACGGCCGCCCCGCGCCAGATCGGCATCCGCAATTCGCAGGACGCCTATAACGACCCCGGCAGCCCGCTGTTGACCTATTCCGATCGCGGCACCCGCGTGGCGCGGATGGTGGATGGCAAGCTGCTGCTGTCGGGCCTTGGCGCAACCCCCGAAGGCTACCGCCCCTTCCTGCGCCGCTTCGATCTTGCAACGCTCCAGACCGAGGAGCTGTGGCGCAATGCGGGCGAGCAATTCGAAGCCGTGGTCGATGTGCTGGCCGAAGATGGCAGCACCTTCGTCACCTCCTACGAAAGCCCGACCAATCCCGGCAATTTTCGCCTGCATGGCGGCGGCGAGGCGCGGTTCCTGACGAGCTTCCCCGATCCCCATCCCGAACTGACCGGGATCAAGCGCGAACTGGTGACCTACAAGCGCGCCGACGGGGTCGATCTCACCGCCACGCTCTATCTCCCCGCTAGCTACAAACCCGGTGACAAGCTGCCGGTGGTCGTGTGGGCCTATCCGATGGAATACAGCGACGCCGCCACCGCCGGGCAGAACCGCGATTCCCCGTGGCGTTTCACCCGCGTCGGCGGATATTCGCCGCTGTTTTTCCTCACGCAGGGCTATGCCGTGCTCGACAATGCGGCGATGCCGGTGGTGGGCGCGGACCCCGAAACGGTCAATGACAGCTTCATCGAACAGGTGGTCGCCAGCGCCAAGGCAGCGATCGATTTCACCGTCGAACGCGGCTTCGGTGATGGCGTGCGCGTAGGCGTGGGCGGGCATTCCTACGGCGCGTTCATGACCGGACACCTGCTGGCGCACAGCGATCTGTTCCGCGCCGGGATTGCGCGGTCAGGCGCCTATAACCGCACGCTCACCCCGTTCGGTTTCCAGTCGGAACGGCGCGTGTTCTGGGACACGCCGGAAACCTATTACCGGCTCAGCCCGTTCATGGCCGCCGACAAGATCAAGGAGCCGATCCTGTTCATCCACGGCCAGAACGACAGCAATCAGGGCACCTTCCCCGAACAGTCGGAACGGATGTTCGCAGCGGTCAAGGGCACCGGCGGCACCGCGCGGCTGGTGATGCTGCCGCACGAGGATCACGGCTATCGCGGCCGTGAGTCCGTGCTGCACACACTGGCCGAGATGATCGACTGGTTCGACATTCACGTGAAGAATGCAGTCGCCAGCGCCGGGGAATAGGCGCGCGCCGAGCTTTGGGGATTTGCCGGGCTTGGGCAGGTGACGCAGCGCTGGGTGTGCGCTATCTGTTCCGGCATCCATGCTGACCCGCCTGTCCATCCGCAACATCGTCCTTATCGAAGCGCTCGATCTCGATTTCGCGCGCGGGCTGGGCGTGCTGACGGGGGAGACGGGGGCGGGCAAGTCGATCCTGCTCGATGCGCTGGGGCTGGTGCTGGGCGACCGGGCGGAAACCTCGCTGGTGCGCGCCGGGGAGGACAAGGCGAGCGTTTCGGCCAGCTTCGAATTCGCCGCGGTCCCTGTGTCCATCGCCGCCGCGCTTGACGAGGCGGAAATCGCCATCGAGCCGGGCGAGCCGCTGATCATCCGCCGCCAGATCAAGGCCGATGGCGGGTCCAAGGCCTTCATCAATGATCAATCCGCCAGCGTTGCCCTGCTGCGCGAACTCGCGCCGGCGCTGGTCGAACTGCACGGCCAGCATGACGACCGGGGGTTGGTGAACCCGCGCGGGCACCGGCTGTTGCTGGACCGCTATGCCGGGACGGACGTGACCGGGCTGGAGCGCGCCTGGGCCGATTGGGCCAGGGCCGAGGCACAGCTGGCCGAAGCGCGCGATGCGGTGGAACAGGCCAAGGCCGATCAGGATTTGCTGATCGCGCACCTCGCCGAGCTTGCCGCGCTGGAGCCGGTGGCGGGCGAGGAAGCCCGCCTCGCGCTGGCCCGCGCCGACATGCAGAAGGGCGAGAAGCTGTCGGGCGATCTGGAAGACCTGCGGCATCTGTGGGAGGGTTCGGACTCTCCGCTCGCCGCACTGCGCGTCGCCGCGCGGCGGCTTGACCGGATTGCCGAGCAGCATCCGCTGCTGGTCGAAGCGCTGGCGGCGCTTGACCGCGCGGTGATCGAGGCGAGCGAGGCGGAGGACAAGCTGCGTCTTGCCGCCGAAGCGCTGGTGCATGATCCGATGGAGCTCGAGCGCGCCGAAACCCGCTTGTTCGAGCTGCGCGCCGCCGCCCGCAAGCATCGCTGCGAAGTCGATGACCTGCCCGAACTGATGCGGACGATGCGCGCGCGGCTCGATGCGATCGAGGGCGGGGAAGCGCAGCTCGATGCGCTGGAGGCCGCCGCCAAGGAAGCCCGCACGGCCTATGTTGTCGCTGCGGAGAAGGCGCATGCGGCGCGGGTCGAGGGGGCAGAGAGGCTGGATGCAGCGGTGGCGGCGGAGCTGGCACCGCTGAAGCTCGATGCCGCCAAGTTCCGCACGGCGGTGACGCTGCTGCCCGAAGAGCGATGGGGCGCGAGCGGGACGGACGCGGTGGAATTCCTCATATCGACCAATCCCGGTGCGGACTTCGCGCCCTTGAACAAGATTGCCAGCGGCGGGGAACTGTCGCGCTTCATCCTCGCGCTCAAGGTCGCGCTGGCGGAAAAGGGCGGGGCGGCGACGATCATCTTCGACGAGATCGACCGCGGGGTTGGCGGTGCGGTGGCCTCGGCGATTGGCGAGAGGCTGGCGCGGCTGGCGGCGCAGGAAGGGCAGTTGCTGGCGGTGACGCACAGCCCGCAGGTCGCCGCACGCGGGGGGCAGCATTACATGATCGCCAAAGCGTCGAGCGGGATCGTGACCACAACCAGCGTGGTGCTGCTGAATGCCGAGGGGCGGCGACAGGAAATCGCGCGGATGCTGTCAGGCGCCGAAGTGACGCCCGAAGCGCGTGCACAGGCGGACCGGCTGCTGGAGGGGGTGTGATGCGGTTCCTGCCCGTTCTGCTGCTGGCCACCGCGTGCACCCCCGCCACGCCTGCGCCCGAGGAGGCTTTGACGCTCGTGCAACCCAACAATGCCACCTTCGGCACCGACGCCAATCTCGCCGCGTCCGCTCCCGATGCGATCCTGCGCTACGCCGATCATCCGCGCGGGTTTGCGGAGCTGCGCCTTCCTCAGGGTCAGGGGCCGTTTCCGCTGGCGGTGATCTATCATGGCGGGTGCTGGAAGACGGGGATCGCCTCGCAGGCCTACATGGCCCCGCTGGCGACGCGCTGGCGGAGCCTCGGCATCGCCACGCTCAATCTCGATTACCGCGAGGTGGGGGATGGGGGCGGCTGGCCGGGATCGTTCACCGATTGGGCCGCTTCGGCCAAGCTGATCGACGAGGTGGCGGCGCGCTATCCGATTGACCGCGAGGCGGTGAGCTTGGTCGGCCATTCGGCAGGCGCTTTGCCGGCGCAATGGCTGGCGAGCGCGCAGGGCAGGGACGGCCCGGTCGGCCAGCGCGCACCAATCAAGGCGCGCGGTGCGATCGTGCTCGATGGGCCGGGCGATGTCGGGGCCGAGCAGCCCGCTTTTGATGCGCTGTGCCAGTTTTCTGCGGTCGATCCCTTCATGGGCGCTGCGCCTGCGGCGATGTCGGGGCGCTACGCCGCGATCTCACCTGCCACGCGGGCACCGCAACTTGCCGCGCTGCTGTTCGTGCAGGCGAGGCTTCCCGCGCCTTCGGCGGCCACACAGGCGGCGCTGGGTGCGGGCGGGGCGCACGTCACGGTGCGCGAGAACGCGGGCGCGAGCCATTTCGCCATCATCACCCCCGGCCACCCCGTTTACGAGGCGAACGAGGCGGCGATGGTGCGCGTCATCAAGGGCGGGCGCTGAGCGCGTTTGTCGTGACCGCCGCGCCGCGCTATGATGCGGCACTGCCAAGGGGAGACAGTGATCATGAAACACGCCGCCACCGCCCTCGCGCTTGTTGCCGCTCTGGCCGCCTGCGCGCCCGCCGAGCCGGTCGCCAAGGCGCCGCCCGCGCCCGATGCGCGTTTTGCGGTGACCGATACGACGGATTACGATCCGGTCACGGTGAACTCCCTTCCCGCCGATCCGCCGACGCTGAAGGTGGCCTATGGCACCGCCTCGCAGCGCCAGTATGGCGAACTCAGGATGCCCAAAGGCAAGGGGCCGTTCCCGGTCGCGGTGATCTATCACGGCGGGTGCTGGGCCGGAATGGGCGGCACCAGCAATGTGGGGGCACTCGCCAGCTTTCTGGCGAAGAACGGTGTGGCCACCTGGACGCCCTCCTACCGCGAGCTGGGCTCGGACGGCGGCTGGCCCAACACCTTCACCGATTGGGCGCAGGGCCTCGGCTATGTCCAGACGCTGGCGGAGACCTATCCGCTCGATCTGACGCGCATAACCGTGATGGGCCACTCTGCCGGGGTAACGCCGGTGATGTGGCTGCCGACCGGGGATATGGGCGATGACGTGATCAGGCCCGATCTGCCCGCGATCCGCGCGGCGGTGGCGATCGACGGACCGATGCGGATTGCCGATTTCGTCGGTGTGGACGCGATGGTCTGCGGCCAGCCGGTGATCGCGACCATGATGGGCGGCGCGCCAGACAAGGTGCCCGCACGCTACGCGATGCTCGATCCGCTTGCCAACAAGCCTCTGGTCCAGCGCCTGCTGGTGATCGACGGGGCGCTGCCCGATCCCGATCCGGCGATGCTGGAAGCCCTGCGCGGGCAGGGCATCGCGGTCGAGGTGATCCGCGTCAGTCAGGAACAGCATTTCAACATGCTGGTGCCCGGCACCAAGGATTTTGCCGCGATCGGCCCTGCGCTGCTGGACATTGCTGGCGGTCGCTGAAAAGGCGGGCCGCATGAGCACTGAAGGCTTGAGCGAGGCGGATGCCGCCAATGAATTGATGCGGCTCGCACGGGCGATTGCCAGACATGACCGGCTGTATCACGCCGAGGACTCGCCCGAGATTTCGGACGCCGAATATGACGCGCTGGTGCGCCGCAATGCCGAGTTGGAAGCCGCCTTTCCGCACCTGATCCGCGAGGACAGTCCATCGCGCAAAGTGGGCCA
>RDXA01000240.1 GCA_004292705.1 Sphingomonadales bacterium
TAATTCTCGGGCAGATCGGCGGCCATCTGGAGCGGCGAGTAGATCGTCACATAGGTCGCCAGCTGCTTCGCCAGCGTCGTCTGCGGGCGGTTCTTGGGGTCGCCGCGCGGCATGTCGGGGCGGACCGGCGGGCGCTCGTTGGGGCGCAGGTCGAAGATGCCCGGCGTGTAGTCGAACGGCCCCGCCAGCAGCGCGGTGAAGGCCAACATCGGCTCATGGCTCGGAGGGTTGGGGGGCGAGCCCCAGGCGTTGAACTCCATCCCCCGCGCGCCCTCGCGGGTCATCCAGTTGGGATAGGTGCGCCGCAGCCCCGTGTCCTTGACCGGCTCATGCGTGTCCATCGCGATCCCGCGTGCGGCGGCGGCCTTGATCACCTTCAGATGGTGATCGATCATCCGCTGGCTGTCGTAGTATTCGTAGTGGCGGATGCCCTTGGCATCGACCCACACCGCATCGCCCGCATCCGAGACATAGCCGGTCTTCACGTAACGCGAGCCGATTTTCTTCACCAAATCGAGCCCCGCTTCGAGCTGCTTCTCGTAATTGGTGAGGTTGGCCGAGGTCTCGTGGTGGACAATGATGCTCACCCCCTTGGACGCGGCATATTGGCTCAGGGCCTCGATATCGTAATCGGGATAGGCCTCGGTGAAACTGAACAGGTCGCCATTGTTGAACCAGTCGCCGTCCCAGCCCTTGTTCCAGCCTTCCACCAGCACGCCCGCAAAACCGTGCTTGGCAGCGAAATCGATGTAGCGTTTGGTCTCCTCGGTCGTGGCGCCGTGGTAGCGGTCGCTGGCCCAGGTGCGGTCGTTGATGTGCATCGCCCACCAGATGCCGACATACTTGCCGGGCTTGGCGTAAGTGACGTCGCCAAGCTTGTTGGGCTCGTTGAGGTTGAGGATGATGTCGGAATTGATCAGGCCCACGGCTTCGCGCGCCACCTGAATGGTGCGCCACGGCGACTTGAAGGGGGCCTTGGTCTTGACCTTCGGGCCGCCCGCCCAGTTTCTGAGGTTCGCCTGGAAATTGCCCGGCCGCAGCTGGTCGAGCGACATCGAGGAATAATCCACCAGCGCCGCCTCGTGGATCGCGAAGTGGATGCCTGCCTCGTTGCGGAAGGTCGAAGGCGTGTGCGCGTCGTCGACCTGCCCGGCGGGTTCGACGCGGTAGATATATTCGTTGCGGTTGAATTCGTCGGAGGGCGTGTACCACATGGTGGTCTTCTCGCCGACGCCGAACTGGGTGAGTTCCTCGACGATGGCGATGTCGCCTTCGAGCGCGGGTTGCTCTGCGAGCTCGTAGCGGAAGCCAATGCCGGTATCGAAGGCGCGGAACCGGACGGTCATCTGGCGGTCGGGTCCATCGCTCGCCTTCAGGGTAACGGCAAGCTCGTTATGCTGGTCGCGCACTATGCGGCGCTCGCCCCATGGCTGCTCCCATGTGGTGTCACTGCTGGCGCGGGTCGATCCGGCGATCGCCAGCCCGCGCTCGAAGCCGTGGTGTTCGGCGAAAAGCATACCCAGCCGCGAAGGCGCGATCACCGGCTGGCCTTCAAAACTGACGGCATAGGTCGCCAGCCCCCCGTCATCGCTGACGGTGACGGTGATCTTGCCGTCGGGCGAGGCCAGCGTCAGACTCTCCGCGCCCAGCGGCGCGCTCGCCCACATAAGGGCTGCCAGACCCAACAGTTTGCTCATCATGCGCATGCTCGTTCGCCTCACTTGGTCTCTATGAAAATCCGGTAGCCCCAGGCGGGCAGTTCGAGCGTCTCGCAGCCCGCGAAGGTCATGCCCGCACCGCCCAGCGCGTCGGTGTAGCGCCCGTGGTGCCGCGCATGGCGGAAGGTGACCGCATGAGGGCGCGGGGACAGGTTGAGCACCGCGAACACCCGCCCGCCCGCCGC
>RDXA01000416.1 GCA_004292705.1 Sphingomonadales bacterium
AGCCGCGCAATCTCGCCAAATCGGTGACGGTCGAATAGCCGGATTACGGGCTTGCACCGCCCTTAACCAAATTTCGCAGGCATCGCTGCCCGAAGCTTTACTGATAGCTAACCATTCAGGCTTAAAGATCGAGGCGTGGGCAACAACCTCTCCTCTTCTCGGTCGGGACATTCCGCCGAATTGCCGATTTCCGAAGTGCTCGGATTGTCGCGCAACCCGGCGTCCGACCCCATGCGCTTGCGCGGGGACGAATATGCCGAACTGGCCCAAGCAAGCCGCAATCGGATGTTTGCCAATGCTCTGGTCGCGGTCTTTGCAGCTTCAGTATTCGCTCCACTGATCGGACTTGCGATTGTTGGACCTTGGGCAGCCGTTCTCGCCTTTATTCTCTACAAGTCGCGTCAAACAGACCTTTTGCTGGTTGATCCGGGCCAGAGGCTCGATCCGGCACGGCTTGAGCGAAAGCAGAACCTCAATTCCGTTGCTGCCGCTACCTGCTGGGTTGGTGCCCTGCTGATCTTTCCCCTGCTCTCCAACGGAGCAGAGGCGCTTACCCTGATAATGATCATTCTGACGCTGATGATCTCCTCGACCTTCGTGTTTTCAACCTCGCCGCTCAGCGTGCTCATCTATATTGCGATCCTCGGGTTTGGCGCGGTGGTGTCACTGGCGCTGCAAGCACAATGGGCGGCAATGGGCGGGGTCATCTTGTTCACAATCGCCAGCCTGGTGGCCATGGTTCAGGTGCGCACCACCTTCCTCAAGGCGCGGCTTGCCGAGGCGGCCGTGGTCGAAAAAGAAGCGGTTGTTTCGCTGTTGCTGCGCGAATTCGAGGAGAACGAGGCTGACTGGCTTTGGGAAATCGACCCGGCCCGCAGGCTGCGCTCGGTCAGCCCCCGGTTCGCCTTCGCTCTCGGGGAGGCGCAAGCCGATATCGAGGGCAAGCCGCTGCTGGAGATGGTGGCAGGGCAAAACTGGACGAGCGGGCATTTTCCGTCGAGCCTTCACGAACTCGCCGAAAAGCTCAAGGATCGCGAGAACTTCTCGAACATGCTGGTGCAGGTTTCGATCCAGGGAGAGGAGCGTTGGTGGGAGCTGTCTGGCACGCCGATGCGCGACGAGCAGGGGCGTTTCAACGGCTTTCGCGGGGTCGGGTCGGATGTGACCGAGCAGCGCAAATCGTCGGAAAAGATCGCCTATCTGGCACGCTACGATACGTTGACCCAACTGCCCAACCGCCTGCAGCTGACCGAAGCTTTGGGCGAGGCGCTGCGCTACGCCGCGCAGTGGCGTACCCGTTGCGCGCTGCTGATGGTCGACCTTGACCGCTTCAAGGCGGTCAATGATTCGCTTGGCCATATGACCGGCGACAAGCTGCTCGCGCAGGTTTCGGCGCGACTGCAATCGCTGATGGGCGAGAACCATATGTGCGGTCGTCTGGGTGGCGATGAGTTTGCGGTCGTCATCCGCGATGCGGCCGCACCTGGCATCGTGCGCGATCTTGCGCGGCGCATCATTGATAGCCTGTCCCAGCCCTATAAGGTTGATCACCACACACTCTATGTCGGCGCCAGCGTTGGCTCGGCCGAAGGGCCGCGCGATGGCAACAGCGTCGAAGAAATGATGCGCAATGCTGACCTGGCGCTTTACCGTGCCAAGGATATGGGCGGCGGCGAGCATTACCGCTTCGAGCCTGTACTCCATGCCTCAGCCGAGGAACGCCGCCAGCTTGAAGTGTCCTTGCGCCAGGCTTTGGAAAAGGACGAGCTGGTCCTGCATTACCAGCCGGTCGTCGATGCGCGCAGCGAAAATGTGGTCAGCTTCGAGGCGCTGGTGCGCTGGAACAGCGCCGAGCATGGTTTCGTCAGTCCCGGCAAGTTCATTCCGCTGGCGGAAGACACCCGCCTTATCGTGCCGATCGGCCAATGGGTGATGCGCAAGGCTTGCGAAGAAGCCCGCAATTGGCCCGAGCATGTCAAGGTCAACGTCAACGTGTCACCGGAACAGCTGCTTGAGCCCGGCTTCCACGAAGAAGTCGTGCAAGCGCTGGCCGCGAGTGGCCTCAGGCCCGAACGCCTTGAGGTGGAGGTGACCGAGAGCATCTTCCTGCGCGATGCCAGCGTTGCGCGCAATGCACTCGAACAGGTGATGGCGCTTGGCTGCTCGGTTGCGCTCGACGACTTCGGAACGGGATATTCCTCGCTTGGCTATCTCCGCAAGCTCAAGTTCTCGACGATCAAGGTCGATCGTACCTTCGTGCAGGGTGCGGCACAGGGAAGCGCGGAGAGCCTTGCGATCATCAATGCGGTCGTGGCGATGGCCAAAAGCCTGAAAATGACCACGACAGCCGAAGGCGTCGAAACGATCGAGGAGTCCGAGCTGATCCGCAATCTCGGGTGCGACAAGATCCAGGGTTACTATTTTGGCCGCCCGATGACGGCAACCGATGCGCGCGGCCTTTTCAGTATGGTGCGGGAACTTCGCGCCTGACATTGCGCCATCAGGGCATCAGGCGACGGCGACGTTCGCAAGAATGCTTTCGAACAGTTTGCGTCCATCCGCACCGCCCAGCGACGAAAAAGCAGCCGGTTCGATCGCGCGTTCGGGGTGCGGCATCATCCCCAGCACCCGGCCATTGGCACTGAGCACCCCCGCAATGTCGCGGGCTGATCCGTTTACTGCTTCGGTATAGCGGAACGCCACGCGCCCTTCGCCCTCCAAGCGGTCAAGCGTCTCGGCATCGGCGTAATAGTTGCCATCATGATGCGCCACGGGAATGCGGATTGTGTCACCATCCGCGTAGCCTGCGGTGAAGGGCGATAGGGTATTCTCGACCCTGAGCGCCACGGTACGGCAGATGAACCGCTGACCGGCGTTGCGCAGCAAAGCACCAGGCAGCAGCCGCGCCTCGGTCAGCACCTGAAAGCCGTTGCACACCCCCAGCACCGGCACGCCCCGCTCTGCCGCTGCAACCACGGCGCGCATGATAGGGCTGGTCGCTGCCATGGCTCCAGACCGCAGGTAATCGCCGTAGGAAAAGCCGCCGGGCAGGGCGATCAGATCAAGACGTTCGGGCAAGTCGGCATCGCCGTGCCACACCCGCAGCGCAGGTCTGCCCGATACCGCCTCCAGCGCCACTGCCATGTCACGATCGCAGTTGGAGCCGGGGAAGGTGACAACAGCCGCCCGAAAGCTCATCAAAGCGCCCCCGGGGTTTCAATCGTGAAACTCTCGATCACCGTATTTGCCAGCAGCTTTTCGCACATTGCGGTCAGCGCAGCGTGATCGGTATCATCGGCCACGTCGAGTTCGATCAGGCGGCCGACCCGGACATCCTCGACCCCGGAAAAGCCCATGCCTTCGAGAGCATGATGAACAGCGCGGCCTTGAGGATCAAGCACGCCTGGCTTCAGACGGACGAGAACGCGCACTTGCATGGCCTGATGCTCCATTCTTCTCGGCGGACCGGCGCTGGCCCGTGGCGGGGCCGCTATAGCGTCTGCCCACGCGCACGCAATCGCGCTGATGCGGCTTGCACCCAGCCAATTGGCCGGGACTTACAAAGTTCATGGTCATAAACTTGTCATCTATGATCGCGAATTGTAACCTTGTTGCAACAACCTTCCCAAGATCGCGTACGTGTCGTCGCTTTCGCGCAACATTCGCAGCGACCAATCTCGCGCGAATCGGACAAAAATGTCACCGGCGACCCACTCTCTCCATTCGCTCCAAAAAAAGGGGTTGTCCGATGTCTTACCGCTATTCCGCATTCCGTGCTGCCTGGGCGGGTTCCACCGCGCTCGCCGTAGCCGCCTTTGCTTTTGCCGCGCCCGCCACGGCGCAGGACAGTGAGGCCGCTTCCGAGGCCGACGGCCAGCTCGCCACCATCATCGTAACGGCCAACCGGCGTGAGGAAAACCTGCAGGAGGTGCCTGTTTCGGCCGATATTCTTGATCAAGAGCGCATCGGTGCGGTCTTCAGCGGCGCGGCCGATATCACGGCGCTGGCCGGCACCGCGCCGGGTCTCAATGTCGAAAGTTCGAACGGTCGCGTCGCACCGCGCTTCTACATTCGGGGTCTGGGCAACACTGACTTCGATCTTGCTGCCTCTCAGCCGGTCTCGGTTCTGCTCGATGACGTTGTGCTGGAAAATGTGACGCTGAAGAGCTTCCCCATCTTCGATGTCGAGCGCGTTGAAGTGCTGCGCGGGCCGCAAGGCACCCTGTTCGGCCGCAATACGCCGGCGGGGATCGTGAAAATCGACTCCATCAAGCCGAGCCACGATACCAACATCGTCACCTCTCTTTCCTACGGCAGTCTTGATACGGTTTCGATGAACGGTGCGGTCGGTGGCTCAATTGCCAAAGACGTGCTGGCCTTCCGCGCCTCGGTCCAGCTCCAACGGCGAGGTGACTGGATCGACAATGGCTTTACGGGTCAGGAAAATGTTCTCGGCTCATACACCGATATCGCCGCGCGCGGACAATTGCTGTTCACGCCAAGCGACCGCGCCAGCATCCTCGCTTCGGTCAACTTCCGCGATCTGGACGGGTCTTCGACCTTCTTCCGCGCCAATGTTCTCGGGCCGCGCAACAATAACCTCAACAACAATTACGACCGCAACACGGTGTTCTATGACGCTGGCGGCGGCAACGTGGCGAAGTATCAGCAGTTCGGCGCGACGCTGACCGCAACTTATGAATTCGACAGCGCGACGCTGACCTCGATCACCAGCCATTGGACCAGCGAAGGTTCAAGCCGCGGTGATGTCGATGGCGGCTTCGGGGCGTCGTTCCTGCCGGTGATGGGCCCGGGTTTTATCCCGTTCCCCTCGGACACCCAAGACTCGATCGATCTTGAACAGACCACGCAGGAAGTGCGCCTTGCCTCGAACGGCGACGGGCCGTTGAGCTGGCAGGTTGGCGGCTTCTATTTTGAAAGCGATTTCGACGTCACCACCGTCGGCTTTACCTTCCCCCCGCCGGTCACTGTCAATCACACCAACGAAGCATGGGCGCTGTTTGGCCAGCTTGGCTACCAGCTGACCGAAAGCCTGCGCGTCACCGGCGGCCTGCGTTATACCGACGATGAGAAGGATTTCTTCGTCCGTTCGGGCGCCGCGCGCCAACCGCGCAGCGTCGGCGACAATCAGTTCGACTGGGATATCAGCCTGTTTGCCGATGTCTCGGATGATGCGAGCGTCTATGCCAAGATCGCCAATTCGTTCCGCGGGCCGACCATCCAGGGGCGTGACGTCGCCTTCTTCGCGGCCCCTTCGGTCGCGCAGTCGGAAAACATCACCTCGTATGAAGTGGGCTTCAAGAGCGAGCTGGCCGATCGCCGTGTGCGCCTTAACGGCGCGGTCTATTACTACACGGTCGAGGACCCGCAGTTCACCGCAGTCGGTGGGGCTGGCAACCTCGTCCAGCTGATCAACGCCAACAAGGGAGAGGCCTTTGGCTTCGAGCTCGACAGTGCGTTCCAGATCACTCCGAACTTCCTCGTCACGCTGGGCGTCGCTTACAACAACACGGAGATTCAGGATCCGAATCTCGCGGTTGGCATCTGCGCCCAGTGTACTGTCACCGATCCGACCCGCGTGATCGGTGGCAGCACCCGCGCGTTGATTGACGGCAACCCCTTCCCCAACGCGCCGGAGTGGAGCGGGGACCTGACGGCCCGCTACGGTATTCCGGTGGGCAATTCGGGCGAATTCTTCATCTTCACCGACTGGGTGTTCCTCGGCGATACCAACTTCCTTCTCTATGAAAGCAGCGAGTTCAATGCCGGCAGCCGGATCGAAGGCGGTCTGAAAGTCGGCTATTCGGGCGATAATGGCTTGTGGGAAGTTGCTGCCTTCGCGCGCAACATCACCGACGAGGACAATGTGCTCGGGGTGGTCGACTTCAACAACAACACGGCTTTTGTGAACGAGCCGCGGATCATCGGCGTGATGGTCGGGGTGAAGTACTAAGGGTAAGCGTCCTTCAACGGGATGCACACCAAACGGAAAAAGCCGGCAGGGTACGACCTGCCGGCTTTTTTGTTCCGCTCACTTGCCTTTGGCTTCGGGCAAGACGGTGAATTCGACCGCGTCTTCGGGGACGAGGTATTTCAGCGCCGTCTGGTGGATGTCTTCGGGGGTTATGGCGGACATCACAGACGGCACAGCGATAAAGCGATCCACCCGCTCCGGTTCGCTCTGGGCGCGCGCAGCGAGCGCGATCCAGCCTCCCAGATCCTTGAGAGCATTGTTGTATTCTTCGAGAAAGGGCTTGCGCGCGCGCTCAAGCACGTCGGCGTCGAGCGGGCCTTTGCGCAGATCGGCGATCAGGCCCTGCAGGGCCGCACGGCTCGCCTCAACTTGATCAGCAGCAACCGAAGTGCCGATGATGAAGTTGCCGTAACCGGGATAGTAATGGCTGGGCTGCGACCCGGCTGACGGCGAATAGGCCTGCCCCAATTCTTCCCGCAGCCGGTCGGTGAGTTCCAGCCGGACGATCCGTGACAGCAAATCGAGCCGCAGGGTCTCGCCAAGGTCGCTGTCGTCTGTGGTGGGCCAATACCATTGCAGCAGCGCCTGATCGGGCTCACCCTTGTGGGTCAGCACCCGTTGACCACGGGTGGCGGTGAAGCTGCGGGTGCGGTTTTCGGTGCGCGGGTTGAATTCTGCCTCGCGTTGCGGCAGCGCGCCGAGCGTTGCGGCGACAGCGGCGATGGCTGCGTCTTCGTCAAGGTCGCCGACCAGGGCGATTTCGATCGCTCCGCGCGCCAACCGGTCGCTGATCGCAGCGCGCAAGCCATCGTAGTCGAGCGCGAAGAACGCCTCCCTCGGTTGCAAGCTGAAGCGCGGATCATTGTCCGACAGGATCGCCCCGCTTGCCGCCGCCAGCGCGCGGCTCGGGGTGGAATCGAGCGTATTGAAGAAGTTGTCGATGTTCTTGCGAAACCGCTCGACCCCTTCAGGGCGGTAGCCGGGATCGGTCAGCGTGGCGGCCAGCACCTGCATCTGCAGCAGCAGATCGCGCGGGGTGGTGGTGGCCCCGGTGGTGAATGCGTCAGGATTGCTCCCAAACCCGAAGCTGACGCTGCGCCCCGCGAAGACACTGGCGATTTCGTCCTGGCTGTGCTTGCCTAGCCCGCCCGACGCCAGCGTTGCCGCAAGGTAGGCGCGAAGCGGCGCGTCGCGGGTGTTCATCAGATCGCCGCCGTCGAGCGCGAAGCTGACCGCAATCCGGTCCTTGCGCACATCGGTGCGCTTCAGGTTGAGGCGCACGCCGTTCGCAAAGACAATACGGCGGATGCCGAGCCGTTCCTCGATCGTGTCTGACGCTACCGTCCCAGGCGTCCCGAAATCGGTGTAGCCAAACACTAGCGACCCGGTATCAACGGGCGCTGCAATCGGTAGGGCCATCCCTTCGGCAAAGGCAGCGCGCAGGGCAGCCTCGCCGCCTTCGGGTGCGGCGCGGCCTTCGAAGCGGATCAGGGGCTCGGTAAGCGGCGCGGCATCGCTCTTCACAGCCTCCCACAGCGCCGCCGGAGTCATTTCGGGGGCCAGCCGCTCGAATTCGGCGAGCTGCCATTCGGGCGATACCGGCACCTGTTCATTGCTCACGAGCCCCAGCGCCGCATTGACGAAAACGGCGTTGCCCCGCGTATCGGACGATTTGACGGCGTTCTCTAGCGCCGTTCGGACATTGGCGAGCTGTTCGTCGACCTCGGCTTGGGTGAATCCATAGGTGAGCGCCTGATTGACCTCGCGCGTGGCGGCCAGAACGCCCTTCTGCCACTCGCCATCAGCGCTGCTGACCGAGAGACTCGTGATGCGCGCATCCTCGAAGATGTCTCCCGAACCGAAACTTGCCCCACGGAACGGCGCATCGGCTCCACGTGCAAGGCGCGCAAGGCGGCGGTTGATAATCGCATAGCCGACCCCGCGGAGGCTCGATAGACGGCGGTTGGCGATGGTATCCGGCTCATCGCGCCATGGGGCGAGGCGGCTGAGGGTGACGCCTTCTGGCAGCGCGGGATCGAGGTGGATGTCGGTCAGGCCCTTGCGGCTGACATCGATAGGCCCCGCGACGGGTTTCACCGGAGCAGGGGCAGGCATCCAATCGGCAAAGCGGGCGCGGATCGTTGCCTCTACCACCTCGACAGGGAGATCCCCGATCACCACCAGTACCGTGTTGGACGGCGTGTAGGTGCGCTTGTAGAGCGCGCGGATCTGTTCTGCGGTGGCGGTTTCGAGCACCTCGATCGTGCCAATCGGCAGGCGGTTCGTATAACGCGCCCCGGGGGCGAGGAATTCGGCATTGTCTTCGTAATTGCGCAGCTGAAACCCCGCCCTGTCGCGCCGCTCGGCGAGGATCACGCCCCGTTCACGGGCCACGGCCTCTTCAGAAATAGTGAGTTCGCTCGCGGTTTCCCGCATCAGCTTCAGCGCGGTGCCCAAGAGGGCCTCGTCGTTGCGCGGCAGATTGAGCAGATATGTGATCGCCTCAAACCCGGTTGAGGCATTGGTGTCGGCACCGAACGCAAGCCCCTCGCGCTCGAGCAGCTTGATCATTTCGCCCTCGGGAATGCCTTTCGATCCGTTGAAGGCCATGTGTTCGAGATAGTGCGAAAGCCCACGTTCGCTGTCAGTTTCCTCCAGCGCGCCCGAATCGATCCGCATCCGTACCAGCGCCGTGCCCGCAGGGGTGGCGTTGCGGCGGATGATGTAGCGCATCCCGTTGTCGAGCCGGCCGAAGGTGTAGCCGGTGTCTACCGGTACGTCGCTCGCCTCGAACGGCCAGACCGGAGCAGGCGCTTGGGGCGCGCTGGCTTCAGCGGCGGGCGCATCCTGTGCGGCGAGGGCAGTGGTCAGAGCGAGTGGCGAGAGTGCCAGCAAGAGGGTGGCAGCGAGGGAAAAATTCCGCATGGATATCAGGCATCTCTCGGATCATTGGCAAGAACCCCGAGACTAGCGCCTGAAACCGGCCTGTCAGCCTATTTCTTGACCGTCCTACTTCTTGAGCGGTGGCGGCCCGCGCAGGCGCGAGCGGGCGTGCGACAGATCGAATACCTCGCCCGGGCCGTTATCCTCGGCATTGAGCAGGCCGAGGCGGCGCGCGACTTCGCGGTAAGCCTCCTCCTCGCCGCCGAGATCGCGGCGGAAGCGGTCCTTGTCGAGCTTCTCGCCCGTCGTCATGTCCCACAACCGGCAGCCGTCCGGGCTGATTTCGTCGGCGAGGATCACGCGGCTGTAATCGCCATCGTACAACCGCCCGAATTCAAGCTTGAAATCCACGAGCCGGATGTCGATCGCCGCGAACATCCCGCACATGAAATCATTGATGCGGATCGCCATCGAGGAAATGTCGTGCATCTCCTCGTTCGAGGCCCAGTTGAAGCAGGCGATGTGCTCTTCCGCCACCAGCGGATCGCCCAGCGCATCATCCTTGTAATAGTATTCGATCAGCGTGTGCGGCAGCGGTTCGCCTTCCTCGATCCCGAGGCGCTTGCTGATGGAACCGGCCGCGACATTGCGCACCACCACTTCCAGCGGAATGATATCGACCTGCCGGATCAACTGCTCGCGCAT
>RDXA01000417.1 GCA_004292705.1 Sphingomonadales bacterium
GTGCGCGGCGGGGCGATCCACAGCCCTGACGAATACCTCATCGTCCCCAGCCTTTCCGAGCGGGCAGCGCTTTCCGCCCGCGTCATCGAGCGTCTTGCTCAGGGAGCCCTCACGTGACCTTCCGCCTGCGCGCCGCGCGCTCTGCCGATCTCGAGGCACTTTATGAAATGGCCAAGCTGACCGGCGGGGGCTTCACCAACCTACCCCCCGACCGCGCGGCGCTCCGCAGCAAGCTTGAACGCGCTGAGGCTGCCTTCGGAAAGGACGATGACACGCTCGCCGATGAACTGTTCGTGCTGGTGCTGGAGAATGCCCAAACCGGAGCTGTGCGCGGCACCTGCCAGCTGATGACACAGGTGGGCCAGCGCTGGCCCTTCTATTCCTATCGCCTCAACACCCTGACCCAGTATTCGCAGGAGCTTGACCGCACGGTGCGCGCCGAGCTGCTCAGTCTCGTCACCGATCTCGAAGGGTCGAGCGAGGTCGGCGGGCTTTTCCTCCACCCCAATGAACGCGCCGGGGGTCTCGGCCTGCTGCTCGCGCGGTCGCGCTACATGTTCGTAGCCATGCATCGCAAGCGCTTTGCCGACCGCATCCTCGCCGAGCTGCGCGGGATCATCGACGAGCGCGGCGGATCGCCCTTCTGGGACGGGGTCGCGGGGCGCTTCTTCGGGATGAGCTTCCAGGACGCGGACTATTTCAACGCGATCAACGGCAACCAGTTCATCGCAGATCTGATGCCCAAGCACCCGGTCTACATCGCCATGCTGAGCGAGGACGCGCGCTCGGTCATCGGCGTCCCCCACCCCACCGGCCGTGCGGCGATGCGAATGCTGGAGGACGAAGGGTTCCGCGCCGAGGGCTATGTCGACATCTTCGACGGCGGGCCGACGATGGTGGCGCGCACCGACAATGTCACGAGCGTCAAGAACAGCCGCGAGGCGACCATCACATCGCTCACTGTCAGCGAGGGCGAGCGCGCGATTCTCGCCACCGGTCAGCTCGGCACCTTCCGGGCGTGCTTCGGCGCGCGGGTGCTGGATGACGAAGGGGGGATCGCGATTGATTCGGCCAGCGCGGACCTGCTCGATGTGTGCGAGGGCGACATGGTGTGGAGCGTGGGGCGGTAAGGACTGCCCCAAAACCCGTTCGGGCTGGGCCTGTCGAAGCCCCGTCCTTTTTTGGAGCAACGGGATCAAGAAAATGCAGCCGTAGGACGTGCGCCCACCTTCGGTTCCGACAGGATCAGGGCGAACGGAGATTTGTGACCGTGCTGACCGAAATCAACTTCGACGGGATCGTCGGCCCCTCGCATAATTACGCCGGCCTCAGCCTCGGCAATATCGCCAGTGCAAGCCACGCGGGCGATCCGTCCTATCCGCGCGCCGCAGCGCTCCAGGGCGTGGCAAAGATGCGCGGGAACCTCGCACGTCTGGGCGTGCAGGGGTTCCTGCTGCCCCTTCCCCGCCCCAATCATGCTCTGACGCAGGCGCTCGCTCTGGATGGTACCGAGCCGCCGCAGCTGCGCGCCGCGCCGTGGTCGGCCTCCTCGATGTGGACCGCCAACGCTGCGACGGTCTCGCCAGCCCCTGATACCGCTGACGGACGCTGCCATCTCACGCCCGCCAACCTTGTCACCATGCTCCACCGTGCGCAGGAATGGCCCGATACCAAGCGCCAGCTCGACATCGCCTTCGGTGATCCGCGCCATTTCGCGGTTCACATGGCTGTGCCGCCGACCTTCGGGGATGAAGGCGCGGCCAATCACATGCGCCTTTGCGAGAAACATGACGCGGCAGGTGTTGAGGTTTTCGTCTATGGCAGGCCGGGCGGTCGCTTTCCCGCGCGTCAACACGAACAGGCCAGCCGCCTTGTCGCCCGCGCCCACGGGCTTGACCCGGCCCGCACCGTGTTCATCGAGCAGAACCCCGAAGCCATCGCCGCTGGCGCATTCCATAATGATGTGGTCGCGGTGGCGAACGGCCCTGTGCTGTTCACCCATGCCGAGGCTTTTGCCGACCAGCAGGGTGCCTATGACGCGATCAGGGCTGCTTTCCCCGCGCTCGAGGTGGTCGAAGTGCCCTCCTCCGCTGTCAGTCTGACCGAGGCGATCCGCACCTATCTTTTCAACGCGCAGCTGCTGACGCTGCAAGATGGAAGCATGGCGCTGATCGTGCCGGAGGAATGCCGCGAAAGCGCCGCCGTTTGGGGTTGGGTGGAAACGATGCTCGCCAGCAATGGCCCGATCCGGCAGGTGATCCCGGTCGACGTGCGCCAGTCGATGGCGAACGGCGGGGGGCCGGCGTGTTTGCGTCTGCGCGTGGTGTGCGATCCGGCGACCGTCGATCCGCGCTTTCTGCTCGACGAAGCCAAGGCCGATCTTGTCGAGGGCGTGATCGCCGCCCATTGGCCGGAACAGATTGACCCCACCGATCTGGGGACACACAACCTTGCCCAGAGCGTTATCGCTGCAAGACTTGCATTGTTGAATGCGCTCGATCTGGCACAGCTTGGTTAAGGGATTTGGCGGATCGATCCGGCGGGGGTAAGGTTACGCCATTGTTAAGGCGACTCAGCCGGGCCGGGTCGTTTGAGGAGTCGGGAGACACCATGCTGCGCAAGCTGGGAAGGCTGTTCGTGATCAAGACGCGGTTTGAAGCGTTTCTGATCATTTACGCGCTCGCTCTCGGTTCGAGCGCGCGGGGCATGGTCTATCTGCATGATTATCCGGGCTTTGGCGGGCAATTGCTGTTCCTCGCCACCACTGGCGCCGTGTTCCTCGCAGGGGCGAAGATTCTCGATTGCTTGAGACTGGAAAAGGAAGTGGCCGAGCTTCGCGCTCAGCATGCCGCATCAAGCGATTAGGGTTCGTCATTTCGGGCCGATTCGGCAAGAGAGCCAGTCTTTTGGCTGACGACGCGAGATGATCGGGCCAGCACGCCCGATCATCTGGTTTGAAAGCAGACCCCGTCTGCACATTCCAGCATCGGAACGGTGGGGGATTCTGTTGCTAGGCTCCCCCGGGCCCCCGGTTTCCGATTCTGTTACCCGGTTCGGTCCGAACCGTGCTCAAGTCTTTGTAAATTCAGGCCGTTAGGCCGTCACATTACGCAGCGAGAGCAAGTGCTTCGTTGTCGTTGGCACTTATGGGTTTTGAGCCTTATGCGGGTTACTCAGCCCGGACGAAAACTACGCTTTTCAACACACGTCGATCCTGGTTCGGCCCCATCAGGAGTTGTGGTCAGTCGGAACCGACCGCCGCTTCTGGTGGAGCCGCCGGGTACTGCCCCCGGGTCCGTTGCATCTATTGCACGCAGCAATTTATCGTCATAGCCGGTCGAAACCGGCACTGACCGATATAGCGCGGCAATCCTGAATGTGAAGTGAGCGCTGACCCTCTTACTTCCTCAGCGCGTCCCGGATCTCCGTCAGCAGTTCAACCTCGGTCGGCCCGGCAGGCGCGGCTTCCTCGGGCTTGGCGAGCTTCGCGGTCACCTTGTTCACATAGCGCACCATCAGAAAGATGATGAAGGCGAGGATCACGAAATTGATCACCACCGACACGAACGCCCCCAGCCCGAGCACGTTCGCCCCCGCCTCGCGCGCGGCGGCAAGCGGAGTGCCGGGCTCGACCGCGCCCGAGAGCACAAAATAGCGGTCCGAGAAATCGATATTGCCGAAGATCGCGCCGATGATCGGCATGATGATCTCGTCGGTCAGCGACTTGACGATCGCCCCGAACGCCGCGCCGATAATCACGCCGACCGCAAGATCGATGACATTGCCCTTGGCGATGAAGGCCCTGAATTCAGACAGCATGATGATCCCCTTTATGCCTGCTGTTAAACCCGTTCTGGCACTCGCGCGCAGCCCTGCCAAGCCGCAAGAGCGCATCAGTCCACTCCTTGAACGGCGAGAGTGGTGTGCTATATGCACAATACAGAGTCTGGCAGCGGGCGTGCCCCGCGCTTTCAGGAGGGATTGCCACATGACACTCGCCACCATGCTGCGCGGCGCCTTTGCCGCGCTTGCCGCGCTGAGCCTTGCCGCCTGCGGGATTAACTCCGTGCCGGCAGCAGAAGAGGAGGCCAAGGCCAAATGGGCCGATGTCGAGGCCCAGTTCCAGCGCCGCGCCAACCTCATCCCCAACCTTGCCGAGGTGGTGAAAGGTGCAGGCGAAAACGAACGCACGATCCTGACTGAGGTGACCGAGGCCCGGGCGAAGGCCACGAGTGTCAATATCACCGCAGACGATCTCAACGATCCGGCCAAGATGGAGCAGTTCTCCGCCGCCCAAAGCCAGCTCGGGGCCGGGATCGGCCGCCTCCTCGCCAGCGTCGAGGCCTATCCGCAGGTCCAGTCGAACCAGAACTACCTCGCGCTGCAAAGCCAGCTCGAAGGCACCGAGAACCGCATCGCCGTCGCCATCCGCGACTACAACGAGGCAGTCCGCAAGTATAACACCACGATCCGCACCTTCCCGGATTCGATCGGTGCAAATATCATCCACGGTGCCGAGCCGATGGTGCCCTACAAGGCTGTGACTGCAGGGGCCGAAGCCGCGCCGACGCTTGACATGACGTCGAACTGACGGGCGTGATCCGCCACCTGCTCCTTGCGCTCGCGCTGGCGGGGGCGTGGCTCGCTGCCCCGCTCTCCGCTCAGCCGCAGTTTCCCGCGCTCACCGGGCGGGTGGTCGACAATGCCGATATCCTCCCGCCCGAAGCTGAAGCGCGGCTGACCGCCAAGCTCGAGGCGCTGGAGGCGCAATCGCAGCGCCAACTGGTGATCGCCACCATTCCCGACCTGCAAGGCTATGACATTGCCGATTACGGCTATCAGTTGGGCCGCGCCTGGGGCCTCGGCGATGCCGCGCGCAATGATGGCGCACTTTTGCTGGTCGCCCCCAATGACCGCAAGGTGCGGATCGAAGTCGGCTATGGCCTCGAAGGCTATCTGACTGATGCGCTGTCCGCGCTGATCATCCAGAACCAGATCCTGCCCGCGTTTCGCAACGGCGATTTTCCCGGCGGGGTCGAGGCCGGGACTGACGCGATCATCGCCCAGCTGCAATTGCCGCCCGAAGAGGCCGCCAAGGTTGCTGCCGAAGCTGGCAAGGCGCGGGAAAGCGATGGCGGCTTCCCCATTGGCGTGCTGATCTGGCTGGCGTTCATGTTCTTCTTCTTTGTCCTGCCGATCATGGCCGGGCGTGGGCGGCGGCGCAAATACCGCGCCAAGGGTGCAGGGCCCTGGGGTGATACAGGCCGCGATGTCGGCGACACCGCGCGCGACATCATCTTGTGGGAAGTCGGAAGCGCCATCGCTCGGGGCCTATTGTCAGGCGGCGATAATGATGGTGGCGGCGGCTGGGGCGGCGGCGGCGGTTTCTCCGGCGGTGGCGGCTCTTTCGGGGGCGGCGGCGCCTCGGGAGGATGGTGATCCATGGCCTGGCTCGATGATACCGGACGCCAGCTCGTAAGCGAGGCCGTCACTGCCGCTGAAGGCGCGACCTCGGGCGAGATCGTTACCGTCCTTGCCGATAGTTCCGACGGTTATACCGACGTCGCCTTGTTATGGGCCGTCGGCGCAGCGTTCACCGCGATGAGCGTATTTGCGGCCTTCCCCCTGCCGTTCCTCGAAACGTGGGATGCTCTTGTGGGTGGCTGGGGGCACGAGTGGACCACCGGAGAGCTTGCCAGCATGGTGATCGGACTTGGCCTTCTGAAGTTCCTTGCCGTGATGCTGGTTCAGCAGTGGCAGCCGCTCAAATTCGCGCTGATCCCCGGCCCGACCAAGACTGCGCGGGTACACGGACAGGCAGTGCGGCAGTTCAAGGTCGGTGCGGAACGTCGCACCACCGGGCGGACCGGGGTGATGATCTACGTTTCGATGCGCGAGCACCGTGCGGAAATCGTCGCGGACGAAACCATTGCCGCCAAGGTGCCGGCCGAGGTGTGGGGCGAGGCGATGGGCGACATGCTCAGCCATATCCGCAAGGGTCGTCTGGCCGAAGGGCTGAGCGTCGGGATCCGCGACGTCGGCTTCGTGCTGGCCGAGCATTTTCCGCGCGGCAGTGATGACCAGAACGAGCTGCCTGACCGGCTGATCGAGGTTTAGGCTTCACCGTCTCAATTCGCGCTTGACCCGTTCGCCCTGAGCCTGTCGAAGGGCCGTCCTTCTTCTGCGCAGTGGCAAAAGAAAAGTGCAGTCCTTCGACAAGCTCGGGACGAACGGAGATTTGTGCTTTGATCAAAGACCGCGACGCCGACCTGCCCGAAGAGGTGATGTGGGAGGGACGCTTCATCACCGCCAAGAAACGCGGACGCTGGGAATATGTCGGCCGGGCGCGCGGCATCCGTGCGGCCGCCATCATTGCGCTTGATGATGATCCCGACGGTACCCGCCATGTCATTCTGGTGAGCCAGTATCGCGTGCCGCTCGGTCGTTTCAGCCTCGAAATCCCGGCCGGACTGGTCGGCGATGCTGCGGGCGGCGAAGGCGAGGATGCGCTGACGGCTGCGGCCCGCGAATTGGAAGAAGAAACCGGATACCGCGCTGCGCAGCTCGAGGTGCTGGGCGAATTCTACTCCTCGCCCGGCATGGTCTCGGAATGCTTTACGCTGCTCAAGGCGACCGGCCTACAGCGCGTGGGTGAAGGCGGCGGCACCGATGGTGAAAATATCATCGTCCACCGGGTTGCTTTGCGTGACCTTTCGCGCTTCGTGGCTGAGTGGCGGCGCGCGGGCCACGCGGTCGATGTGCGCATCGCGCTGTTTTTGAATCTTCCGGGCTTTTGACACCGGGATATCCGAGAGAGGGACACATCATGGCAGGACGGGTTGCGGGTAAGCTCGCATTGGTCACAGGGGGCGCGCAGGGGCTTGGCCGCGCGCATTGTATCCGGCTGGCGCAGGAAGGCGCGCGCGTGCTGGCAACCGACATCAACGGCGCAGGCGCCGAGGAGACCGCCGCGATCATCAATGTGGAAATGGGTGCAGGCACCGCTTTCGGCATCGCCCATGACGTGACCGACCCGGCGCAGTGGGAGGCCGCCGTCGACGCTGCGCGCCAGAATTTGGGCGGGCTCAATGTGCTGGTCAACAATGCCGGGATCGGCGTTCCGGGCAATATCGAGGCCTGCACCTTTGCCGATTGGCAGCGGTGTTTTGACATCAACGTCAATTCGATCTTCCACGGCTGCCAGAAGGCGCTGCCGCTGATGCGCGAGCACGCGCCGGGATCGATCATCAACATCTCGAGCATCGCCGGGCTGATCGCCAGCGACACCATGCCGGCCTACAATGCCTCGAAGGCGGCGGTGTGGATGCTTTCGAAGTCGATCGCGCTGCACTGCGCCAAGAAGGGAATGAATATCCGCTGCAATTCGGTGCACCCGACCTTTGTCGACACCCCGATCCTCGACGGGACGGCCAAGGCGGCCTCGCTCGACAAGGATGTGCTGCTGGAAAAGCTGGCGCGGCAGATCCCGCTCAAATTCATCGGCGAACCCAACGACATCGCCAATGCGGTGGTCTATCTCGCCAGCGACGAAAGCCGCTTCATGACCGGGGCGGAGCTGAAGCTCGACGGCGGCATTTCGGCCATGTGATGCCCAGGCAGCGGGCACCTTGAATCGGTGCCCGCACGCCGGTCGAGTTAATCGGCGATCAGTGCGATCGCCAGGTAGATCAGGATGAAGCTGCCGAAACCGAGCAGCGCGCCGGCGACAAAGCCGATCCGCACCAGCATGGCATCGATCCCGAAGTAGTCGGCAATCCCGGCACACACGCCGAAGATCTTGCCGCCCGACTTGTCGAGGCGGAAGTTGCGGCTGGGCGGCCGGCTGCCGGATGGGCCTGTGAGGTTGTTCATGTCAGACGATCTCCATGTAGGGCGATTGAGTGTCAGGCGACCATGCCAGGGCTGGCGGGAACGATCGCATAGGCGAAGCTGGCAACCGTCAGAATGACAGCGAAGGCAGCGGAGGCGAAGCGGGCGGTGTTGTCAGAGCCGAACATGGGAAAGGGTCCTTGTATCTGTGTAGGTGTGATGATCAGGCGACGAGGGTCGGGCTGGCCGGGATGATCGCGTAGGCGAAGAAGGCTGCCGAGAGCACGACCGAGAAAGCGGCGGCGAAGAGGCGGTTCGAGGTTTCGATTGCGAGCATTTGAGGTCTCCTGTGTGTGTTTCTTGCGTTTGTCCGGGACCGTCCCGGGGATGCAAAGTAGATAGCATGAGGTGTGCCAAACTCGGAAAATGGCGGAAATCTGCCGTTTCAATCCTTTCGAATGGCAAACCATCCGTTCAGTCATCCGAAAGCTTGGGAAATTTCACCAAGGGTTAGGATTGGCGATTTTCCGCAGCCGCTATGGCTAAATCGCTCGCCTGTGCTAACCGCCGCTGAGCCATGGGCCTCAGCCGGATCAGCCTCGAGAATTTCCGCAATCACGCCGCGACAACGCTGGGCGAGACGGCGCATTTCAACCTGCTGGTGGGCGAGAACGGGGCGGGAAAGACCAACCTGCTGGAAGCCCTCTCGCTGCTCGGGCCGGGGCGCGGATTGCGCCGTGCGAACCTCGGCGATCTGGCGCGGCGCTCGGCTCCTGGCAGCGATCCCCTGCCCTTTGCCATCGGAGCGAGCCTGACCGAGGCCGGGACGGTGTCGGCGCGGATTGGCACCTATACCGAGGCCGGGGTGCCTGCGCGGCGGCTGGTGCGGGTCAATGGCGCGGCGGCAAGTGCGGCAAGCCTTGCCGAATGGCTGGCAATGAGCTGGCTTACCCCGTCTATGGATGGGCTTTTCACCGATAGCGCCGGTGGGCGGCGGCGGTTCATGGACCGCATGGCGCTCGCCATCGCGCCAGATCATGCACGGCGGGTCAATGCGCTTGAAGCAGCCTTGCGCGAGCGGGGCAAGTTACTGGAAAATAATGGTGATCCGCGCTGGCTCGATGCCATCGAGACGCAAGCGGCGGATCACGGAGCGGCGGTTGCCCGTGCCCGTGCGGAGCTAGTGCTGCGGCTTGCGGACGAGCTATCCGCGCTTCCGCCCGAGCCCTTCGCGCGCCCTGCCCTCGCTTACCTGCCCGGCGGACCGCCGGATGAGACCGCGCTGCGCGCCGAACTTGCCAGAGGACGATGAAAACGGCGAAGTGATGGGTCTGGCTCGTCGCACGTGCCAGACTTGTCAACGAAAGATTGGAATTTGTTCCATTTGTCAAGAGCCTGTCAAAGGTCTCTTAGTCTGGTGTCCAGGGTGTGGTCATGGTATGTGTATGATGGACGTCGTTATTTCGCTCGAGGCTGCATGCCGAAAAGAACGCAGATTCTTTTACAATCTCACTCATACTCTCTCTGCCACTCACACCTCTTCTTCTTTGCCACTCCGCCTTCTTTCTGGTTGTGTTTGCGTGACAAAGGAGGGCATATGGAACATGTAACGGGGTGGTTTGCGCGACGAGAAGAATGTCCAACGGGATGTGGACATATTTGCAACCAATTACAAACTCT
>RDXA01000241.1 GCA_004292705.1 Sphingomonadales bacterium
GGCTCCGGCAGCACCGCCACGGTCGCTGCCGAGGTGTGAATGCGCCCGCCGCTTTCGGTGACGGGGACGCGCTGGACGCGGTGGACGCCGCTTTCGAACTTCAGCTTGGCGAACACCCCGGTGCCGGTGACGTTGGCGATCACCTCCTTGAAGCCGCCAATATCGGAGGCGTTGATGCTGACCGCTTCGACCTTCCACCCCTGCTCGGCGGCGTAGCGTTCGTACATGCGGTAGAGGTCAGCCGCGAACAGCGCGGCCTCATCGCCCCCCGTCCCGGCGCGGATTTCGAGCATCGCGGGCTTGGCGTCGGCGGAATCGCGCGGGAGCAGCGCGATGGCGAGACGGCGTTCGAGATCGGGGAGGGCGGCCTTGATCTGGGCGAGTTCGTCCTCGGCCATGGCCTTCATTTCCGAGTCGGCGAGCATCTCGGCAAGCGCCGCCATCTCCTCGCGAGCGGCTTTCACTTCCGCTGCGATCTTGGCGACGGGTTCAAGCTCGGCGTAGTCGCGGGAGGCACGGACGAAGGCCTCGCCCTCGAGCGTTCCGCTTGCCATGCGCGCTTCCAGCTCCGCAAAGCGGTGCGCGATCTGGTCAAGGCGTTCGGGGGGGATTTGCACCCTACCTCCCCTCCCCTTTTGGGGAGGGGCTGGGGGTGGGGGCGCACCTCATGGCGGAGCGCTCGCCCGATAGCCCCCACCCCCCGACCCGCTCCCCTGAAGGGGAGGGGGAGGAGGCGATCTGATCGAGGCTGCTTTGAAGGATTTGCATGGGGTTTCTACTATCGTCGGCCCGCACTTGATGCGGGCCTTGGCTTTCTAATGGCGGGCGGCGGAAAAGGAAGCCCAGCCCCGGGTCAAGCCCGGGGCGACGCTAGATGCTGGTACTAAGCTCAAAATTGAGAAGCTGAATTCCAAGCGCCTCATCTTCTGACTTGATCCTGTGAGCGACATTTCCGTCGACCATCTGATAAGCAAGGATGGCTTTTGCACCTGATTTAACTGCCTTGTCGAAACGCTTTCTTGGACTGCCAGAAAGGAACGCATCGCAGGTAAGCCCCTTGGCACGGAGGCCCATTTGCGCGGCGATGGCTACGAGCATAGTGGCATCGTCCTCGGCGACGATTGCAACATCCGCCCTCGGTTCCTCCCGCGCCCCCACCAGCATCGCCAGCCGCTCGATCCCCGCAGCCCAGCCGACCGCAGGCGTTGGCGCGCCGCCAAGGCTTTCCATCAGCCCATCATACCGCCCGCCGCCCAGCACCGTGCTCTGGCTCCCCAAAGCCGCCGCCGAGGCGCTCCCCTCGTCAGGGATGAACTCGAACGCCGTGTGGCGGTAGTAATCGAGGCCGCGCACAAGGCTCTCTGCCCGCACCCACTTCACCCCCGCCGCGTCCAGCCCACTGGTGACGGCGGCGAAGAAGGCGCTAGCGTCCTCCGACAAAAACGCATCAATCTTCGGCGCATCGGCCAGAAATGGCTTATCCCTCGGGTCCTTGGAATCGAGAATTCGCAGCGGGTTCTTCTCCAGCCGCTCCTGCGATTCTTCGGACAGCTGATCCTTCACCGCCCGGAAATAGTCGATCAAAGCCGCCCGCCACGCTTCGCGGCTCGCGCCGTCGCCCAGCGTGTTGAGGTGCAGGGTCACATCCGCAATCCCCAATTCCTTCAGCAGCTGATCCGCCATCGCCAGCAGTTCCACATCCGCCTGCGGTTCGCCCGCGCCGATCACCTCGGCGTCGATCTGGTGGAACTGGCGGTAGCGGCCCTTCTGCGGGCGCTCGTAGCGAAACAAAGGCCCGTGGGTCGCGACCTTGAGCGGCGCATATTGCTGCCAGCCGTTGGTGAGGAACGCGCGCGCGATCCCCGCCGTGAACTCGGGGCGCAG
>RDXA01000242.1 GCA_004292705.1 Sphingomonadales bacterium
GCCAAGGCGCGGGTGCTGCTGATGGTGCTGATCGCGAACGGCATTACGGACGCGGTCGCGGTGCAGGCGGCGTTTGACGGGTGAGGGGGTACAATTGAGAGAATTGGAAGCGATGATCTTTGATTGCGACGGGGTTCTCGTCGATTCGGAGATCATTCATGTCGCGGCCGAACGTGAGCTGTTGGCTGAGCTGGGTTTGGCTTATGAGCACGAAGCCTATCTTACCCGCTTTGTCGGCCTGTCGAACGCTGATTTCCATACGGAATTGCAGTTGGACTATGCGAGCCTGATCGGCGGGGAATTCCCGTCGGACTTCGGGTCACGGCTTGGTGATATCGTCTGGCCCCGGATCGAAGCAGAGCTCACGGCGATAGATGGCGTCGCCGATCTTGTTCATTTCTTCGGAGGCGCCGTCGCGGTCGGCTCATCCTCGCCTTATGAGAAGCTTCTGAAGAAGCTCGAGTTGACGGGGCTACAATCCTTGTTTGCACCGCACATCTATTCCGCCGACCACGTGAAAGCTGGGAAGCCCGCGCCCGACCTGTTTCTCCATTGCGCCACGCAACTCGGCGTGGATCCGTGCCGCTGCCTCGTGATCGAAGACAGCGTCAACGGCGTTCGTGCGGCAAGGGCGGCAGGCATGATCCCCGTCGGCTTTGTCGGCGGTGGCCACAGTGATCACGGGCTTGAAGAAAGGCTCCTCGCAAATGGTGCCGAGACGGTGGTTTCGCACCACTCCCAGATCCGGTCGCTGCTTACCTGATACACGGCTTTCGCGACGATGGATGGGCGAGGCGAACCCCTCACCCCCAGGGCGTGACCAGATACTTCTCGCCGGTCTTCATCTGCCGGTAGTCGCAGATCGCGTCCTTCTCCAGCATCCCCTCGAGCGTCACCTTGGCCTTGTAATGGCTGGCGAAGGTGGTGGTGAGGTTGGCTTGCACCCGCTGGCGCATCCGCACCACGGTTTCCATGCCCGCCCGCTGGAGGAACGGCGTCAGCAGCCAGCCCGCAACGCACCATTGCAGCCCGTAGGACGCGGTCAGGATGGTCGGGTTCTGGAGATCCAGCCGCCCATAGATATACATCTTCTTCTGCTGGTTCGAACCATAGCGCGAGAACTCGCTCATCTGCGAAACCGCGACCTGTTCCATCGCCTTGAGCACGCCGTCGCTCGCCTGTCCGCCGCCGATCGGATCGAAGCCGAGGAACGCGCCGGTCTCGGCAATCGCGGCGCGCAGATCGGCCATGTAGGTGGGGGCCGAGGAGTCCACGACATAGGTCGCGCCTTGCGCCTTGAGCATGGCGACATGTTCGGGCTTGCGCACGATGTTGACCAGCTTCATCCCGTCCTCGATGCAGATGCGGTTGAGCATCTGCCCGAGGTTCGAGGCGGCGGCGAGGTGGATGATCGCCGAGTGGCCTTCCATCTTCGCGGTCTCGACAAAGCCCAGCGCGGTCATCGGGTTGACGAAGCTGGAGGCACCGACCTCGGAGGAATGCTCGCCAAGCGGCAGGCACATCATCGCATCGGCAATCGCATATTGGCTGAAGGCATTGCCGGGGACGCAGGCCACGCGCTGTCCCATCAGCGCCTTCGCCATGTCGCTGTCCCCCGTGGCAATCACCGTGCCTGCGCCCTCGTTGCCCGCAGGCAGGCGCTGGCCATGGCGGGCCTTGTTGCCGGTGAGGAACGGCTCGGGCATCGTGGCGACGACCTTGCCGGGGGTGTATTCGGCCGTATCGAAATCGGCGGCGCTGGTGAGGATCGCGAGGTCCGAGGGGTTGATCGGCGCGGCCTCCATCTTGACCAGCACCTGATTGCCGGTCGGCGCGGGGAACTGGCTTTCCGCCACCTCCAGCGTCAGCTTGCCGCTGCTTTCCGGTGGTGGTCATGATCATCTCCCGTTCGTTGTTGCTGAAGCGCCTAGGCATTCCGGTTGCGCTTCGCAACCGTTGCCGCAAGGCCCACCCCGCTGCGACTAGCGAGCAAGCTCGCAAGTCTCGCTCCCCTCCCGCAGGCGGTAGGGGCGTCAAGCGCTACCCAGTCCCCCTCCCGCTTGCGGGAGGGGCTAGGGGTGGGCACGTCAAGGATAGGTCGCGTCGACGAAATAGAGCCCGTGCGGCGGGGCATTGAGCCCCAGAGCGCCCCGATCGCGCGCAGCCAGCGCCTCGGCGATGCGCGTCTCGGGCCAGGTGCCTGCGCCGACCAGCTTGAGGCAGCCGACCATCGAGCGCACCTGATGGTGCAGGAAGCTGCGCGCCGCGGCGTGGATGTGGATTTCCTCGCCGACTTTCTCCACGTCCAGAAGGTCAAGCGACTTGACCGGATCGGCGGCCTGACAATGCACCGAGCGGAAGGTGGTGAAATCGTGCCGCCCCACCAGCGCCTGCGCCGCGCGGTGCATGGCCTCGGCATCGAGCGGCTGGGGCACATGCCATGCCCGGTCACGCTGCAAGGTCAGCGGCGCGCGGCGGTTGACGATGCGGTAGAGATACCGCCGCCCGGTGCAGGAAAAGCGTGCGTGCCAGTCATCCGGCACCACTGCGCAGGCGGTGACCGCGACGGGATCGGGGCGAAGCTGCGCGTTCAGCGCGGCCATCAGCCGGAACGGATCGAGCGGCTTGGCGATATCGAGGTTTGCGAAACTCTCTTTGGAGAGCTGGTGAGGCGCTGGTCAAAGCAGCATGGTGCTGTTGACACGCTCCTGATCGAGGGGGCCGAAACCGAATTCGGTTGGCAGGTTGCACAATGGATGCAGGGGGTCCTCGCCGAGAAGGGTTTACGATTGGAATGCCGTGCGATTCCGAAATCAGTGATTGATGAGAAGCCCGACGCGACCCGATTCTTTGCCTGGCTTCACGAGGAATTCGCCAACAGCCCAACCCATTGCGCTTGCGCAGTTATTGGTCTTGACGACCCCTGGAATCACTGGACCGTCATCCGAGGCTTTGGCCTTGCGTCCATGAGGATCTTCTTTTTCGATAGCTGGGCGATACATCGTTTGACCTGGAAGCTGGCCAGCTCCTTTTCCACCGTTCCTGGATCATCCGAACGCGGCAAGATCGAAATCCCGGCTGGCGGGCAGGGGCCAGCCGGCGCGCCGAAGGCGCGGAGAATCCGGGCCATCGTTTCCGTCTTGAGCCTTGAAAGCCGTGCGGCTTCCTGCGGACCAAGCCGAAAGACCTGATCACTGGAGTCTGTCGCGTCAAAACG
>RDXA01000243.1 GCA_004292705.1 Sphingomonadales bacterium
CGACCTATCCGGCGACCTTCCTCGGCTCCGATCTCAAGCTGCTGAACCGCATTCCCAAGGAATTGGGCGACGTGATGAAGTCGGCCCAGCGCCCGGCGGTGATTGTCGGCGCAGCGGCGCTGGCCAAGGGCGCGCTGCCGGCAGCGCTCAAGCTGGTCGACAAGTTCGGGTTGGTGCGTGAGGGCTGGAACGGCTTCAACGTGCTGCACATCTCGGCGGCGCGGATGGCTTCGCTGATGCTCGGCTTCACGCTTCCGGGCGGGATGAGCGACATCGCCGCCGCCAGCCCCAAGGTGCTGCTCAGCCTTGGCGCGGACGAGATGGACTATGCGCCCTACTCCGGTGCGCTAAAGGTCTACATCGGCCACCACGGTGATAAGGGCGCGCATCACGCCGACATCATCCTTCCGGGCGCGTCCTATGCCGAGAAGGACGGAACCTACGTCAACACCGAGGGCCGCGTGCAATTCGCCGAAAAGGCGGTCTTCGCCCCAGGCGACGCGCGCGAGGACTGGACGATCCTGCGCGCGCTCGCCGATGCGCTGGGCGTGACGGTCGGCTTCGACAGCTTCTCGGAGCTTCAGGCCAAGATGATCGCCGCTGTCCCAGCTTTCGCGGAAGAGGGCCTCGCCGATTACGGTTCGCTGCCCAAGGCGGACAGCGGCGCCAAGTTCGAGGGCGAGCTTGCGGGCTACCCGATCAAGGACTTCTACCTCACCAACCCCATTGCCCGCGCGAGCGAGGTGATGCAGCGCTGCTCGGACGAACTGCTGCACGGGGCCGACGTCAAGGAGGCTGCGGAATGAATTTCGACAGCTTCATGGTCAATGCCCCCAAGATACTGTTCAATCTTGGATGGGTGCTGGCCGCACTTACCTTCATGGCGGGTGTAATGGCCGCGTCGATGATGCCCAGCGGCCAGGCGTTCATGCCTTCCCTGTTCATCGCATTGAGTAGCGCCGTTTGGGCGGTGTTGGCGCCTTGGATCGCGGCGGCGGTGATCTGGCGAATGGACAAGTATCTGGAGGCCCGCAAGTGACCGCCTTCTTCCAATCGCTCGGCCTGCCTTACGAATGGGCCTGGACCGTCGCGACGCTCGCCGCGATCATCGTCGTATCGCTGCTCGTCATGTTCAGCGTCGCCATGGTGATCTATGTCGACCGCAAGGTGCTGGGCGCGATCATGATGCGGCGTGGGCCCAATGTGGTCGGGCCGTTCGGGCTGCTGCAATCCTTCGCCGATGGCCTTAAGGTCTTCCTGCAAGAGACGATCATCCCGAGCGCCGCGAACAAGGGCATCTTCCTGATCGCGCCGATCATCACTTTCACCGTCGCGCTCGCGGCCTGGACGGTGATCCCCTTCGATGCGGGCGTGGTGATTTCGGACATCAATGTCGGCCTGCTCTACATCCTCGCGATCTCCTCGATGGGGGTTTACGGCGTGGTGATGAGCGGGTGGGCGTCGAACTCCAAATACCCGTTCTTCTCGGCGATGCGCGCCTCGGCGCAGATGATCTCCTACGAAGTCTCGATCGGCTTCGTGCTGGTGTGCGTGGTGCTGTTTGCGGGCACCTTCAACCTCTCAGGGATCGTCACCGCGCAAAAGGGCTTCGGGCTTGGCCTCATTAACGCCTATGCGGTGCACCCGCTGCTGTTCCCGATGTGGGTGGTGTTCTTCATCTCGGCGCTGGCCGAGACCGCTCGCGCGCCGTTTGACCTCACCGAGGCCGAGAGCGAGCTCGTCGCGGGTTACCAGACCGAATATTCCTCGATGAGCTTCGCGCTGTTCTGGCTCGGCGAGTATGCGAACATCCTGCTGATGTGTTCGCTCAACACGCTGCTGTTCTGGGGCGGGTGGCTGCCGCCGCTCGACAT